>JAHIPS010000049.1 GCA_018902915.1 Candidatus Omnitrophota bacterium
GAAGGCGTGACGGTGACTGCGGAAGTCCCGCGAGAAGCGCGCATTCCGCGAGGTCCAGATCCCCGGGGTATTTCTCGAAATATCTTAAGGACGCGGCTTTTACGCCGCTTATATTTCCACCATAAGGGGCGATTTCAAAATAGAGCTTCAGGATCTCCTCTTTTGAATACATCCTCTCTAGCTCTACCGCATGTACAGTCTCTATGATTTTACTCAAAAAAGTCCTTGGCCTTTTTTCAAGAAGCCTTACGACCTGCATGCTTATGGTGGAGGCGCCTGATATGATTTTTTTATTCGACAGGTTGAGCCGGACAGCTCTTAATATAGCCGCCACATCAAAGCCGTGATGCTTCATGAAGCGCTTATCTTCTATGGCGATGGTCGCGTTTATAAAATCAGGGTTTACTTCTTTAAGCTCGACAGGCAAAAGCCATAAGTCATCCGTCCCTGTAAACGCGCGCAGGATATTGCCGTCTTTATCAAAGATGCATTTTGAATACTCAATGCCCTTAATCGTCTCATAAGGAAACGGGAATGCGCGTAATACGCCTATGTAGAATGAGGCGATGAGTATGGTTAGCGCGAAGATGGCTGTCAGGATACGTTTTATTCTCACTCTACTTTAATCTTTCCTGTTCCGTGGACGCTTACTATGCTTGGGTCGTACATGCATGAGGCGGTTATTGGGGGTAATGTAAAATCTCCCTTTGTAACCGCACGCACTACGTACCTGTAATGAAGAAGCCCTTCCTTCGGCAGATCTGTAAACATTAGAAAGCGGTCGTCCCTTATGTCTATGTGGTCTGGCTCGAATGTATCTTTCTTAAGCCATTCAACGCTCTCTCTTGTAGCAATGCGCGGATTTTCTATCTCGAAACAGCCTGGCAGTAAGTCCTCCACCACCATGTTCTCATAAGCGAGCTCTGACTCGATAGCTATATCCACTATCACGATATCGCCCTGTTTTATATTATCAATATCGAGGGGCTGGCCTTCTCTTGTAAAAAGCTGCCTTCTTACCTTTATACCTTTATCCTTTTCCTCGACCTTGCCGGAAGAAGGAACGCCCTCTACGCTCCAGTAATAATAGGCAGTTCCCTCGCCCTGCGCTGACACATGGATCTTCTTATCCCACAGCGCCACGTTTTTTATATGGACTGGCTCTTCATCATCAAACTCGGAAACCAACTCTCTCCCTATCTGGACAGTACCTGAATAATCTGCGGACTGGCTTTCAACAAACCTCGCGTATTTTCCCAGGGCTAAAAGAGCGGCGGCGTTATCCTGCGTGGTCCCCCAGCTGCCATCCTTCATAGCGCCTTCGAGGCGCTTTACAAGAACAGGCACTATTTCGTTTTCAGGGTCTATATCCATATATATAGACAATGCCACTGCATTCTGCCTGACGTATGAATTAAGGCTGTCTCCTCTTTCTCTTGCTACAGCCGTATTGGGAATGCCCTGGCCAAGTATATCGCTGACAGCGTCCTTGTCTCCTAAAAGAGCGAGGCTTGAGGCAAGATGAAACCTTGAATAGCCAGGCATATCGTCCTTTACTTCCTGCAGGCGGCGCACCCATGAGGGCTTCATGCGGCCTGCCTTTGAAAGCACAAACAGGCTGTACGCCTTTAGCTGTAAGGTATATTTCTCATCCTTGCCTGATAATAACTTTTCCAGGTAATCGAGGGCTATATTTTTTTCAAATTCAGGCACATTATATCCTGCCTTATCAGCTTCTACCAGAAAGTCAGCAGCGTAGACACTGCCCCAGTTATACTCATCCTGGTAGCCCGGCCAGTATGAAAACCCGCCTTTATATGTCTGCATCGAGAGTACCCTCTGGATCCCATCGTCGACATAGCTATCTACAAGGGCAGGGCTGAATTTGTTTGAATCAACAGAATTCGCGGCATCCTTTAAGTACAAAAGCGGAAAAACGCACGATGTGGTCTGCTCTATGCACCCGTACGGATACTGCGCGAGAAATTTCAGGCCTCCGGCGAACTGCAGGCTTGGCAGAGGCATGATAGAGAGGCTGCTCTTACCTGTGCCTTTAAGCCAGCCTCCGGGTATGTTGATGTTCTTATCTCCCGGGGCTTGTATTTTACCTGAGCCGGATATAGTGATAAGCGGAGCAGGCGGCCTCACAGGCAGTTCTATTCTGCGGGAAGTGGAATATTCATCCATGGAAGCTGTGAGGACGATATCTCCTTTTCCCGGCTCTAAAGGCGCTATTAGCTCAAAGCTCACTATTCTTTCCTCATTATCGTTAAGCCTGACATCAAATGACTCTTTGCCGCTTATCTTAAACCCCTGCGACGCCTCTATAGAAACCTTTGCCCTGCCGTCTTTACCTGTAGCATTAAGTAAGCTCACAGGCACGATAAATACATCTTCGACTGAAAGGAATCTCGGTATGGTCGGTTTTATCATAAGAGGCTCGATGACCTTTATATTGCCATCTCCATTTCCAAAATCTTTGCCTCCCGCGGCCACCACCATGACCTTTAGATTACCGACAAACTGCGGTATTTTAAATTCTACGGTTGCTTTTCCCTGCGTGTCTGTGAGGATGCCTGTCTTCCACAGCGCAACAGGCTTTACTCTCTCTGCTTTTACAGGATTAAGGTGGCTCTTCGGGTCATAATCCGTGGCCCTGTCACCTGCAGGCGCGGAATCAGCCCCAACTTTTTTTTCGCCCACTTCAGGCATTAAAAGGGAATAGATATCGCTTGTCTTTATCCTGTTGCCGCGTTTCCCGTAAAAGAAATCATATGGGTCAGGCGTTTTAAACCCTGTAAGCATGAGCACTCCTTCGTCAACAAGCGCGATAGAGAACTCAACTTCGCCTGTATTGTTGTTTTCTCCTTTTATGTCAATGCTCACGCTGGCTGTATCATCAGGGGATAGCTTCTCAGGGGCGCTCACTTCCACTTTTAATCTATGAGCTGAACCATCCAGCTTAATAGGGATGATGCCGTAAGCCCGGTGAGACGACCATTCATCTTCAAGCTCAACAGCGCGGATCACGGTCACAGCGCAATACACATTGGGGCCAAAGCTTTCCTTTATAATTACAGGTATCTCTTCTGTAGCCTCTTTTAGCTCCACGATATCTGTCTGCAATATCCTGTCCTGTGAAATAGTGATAAGCGCCTTTCCTTTAAACGGGCTCTTTACAAGAAGCCGCGCTGTGTCTGTGGGCTTATAAGAAGATTTATCAAGCTCCAGCTCTATCCTGTCAGGCCGTTCCATTGCCCATGGCATGTAGCCTGTCTCCCATGAAGAAAACTTAAGGCTCGAAGAGTGCGTATTCTCTCCCTTGCCTTTTAGCCTCAATACATATTCGCCTCTTGAGCGCGGAAGATATGTAAACTTACCCGCGCCGCCCGCTATGCTGACGCTGGTCTCAAAAACACTCTCTTCCCTGCTCTCTGAAATGTATCTATATTCTCCGTCTTCATCCTTTTTAATCGCGCTCGACCAGATGATCTTAAAAACACTCGCATCTAATTCATTAATATCTATATTGCCGTCTTCAGGTGAACGGACCACAAAGTCAAAATCAGCCTCTGCGTCGACATTCACGCGGCTTTCTTCCCTCTTCTTTATACCTATATAGTAAGGGTATGGATCCACGTATCTTGTGATACGCGACGAGACAGCCCTGCCGCCGAGTTCCTTTACAGTAGCGCTTATTGAAGCGCTCAGGGCTGAAGGAGGGAGCGCGCCTTCGGGAACTGTCAGGTCAAAGCTTGCCTCTCCTTTTTTATCCGACTCTTTTACCCCGAGGCGAAGCGTCTCTTTAGAAAACTCCCTCGAGGCGTCCTTAAACACATAATCTTTATATTTACCGGACTTAAAATCCGCTGCTGTAAGATAACACGTGGCCTCTACTTCTCTTCCCGGCGCAGGCGCGCCAAAAAAGTGCTCTGCTTTTATGCTGATAGGGATGGTTTCTTTAGCGCTGAATCTTTTATCAGGCAAGTCGATCTCCACCTTGAGCCTGTCAGGCATGAATTCTTCGATGTTAAATTTACATTCTCCCAATACTTTCGTAGAGCCGGGAAGTTTTAAATAAGCTGTATATTTGCCTGTAAGGGCGTAATCAGGTATATCCACTTCTATGTCAGCTGTTCCAAATCCTGAAAGCATGGCGTTCAGCTTTTTAAACTGCCTTGTGTCCGGCTTTTTTATATCAAAGATGACGGGGAAGCTTTCCGGAGTCTCATTACCGACTCCTCTTAATATCGCTCTTAGATGAGCGGTCTCGCCAGGCCTGTATATGCCTCTATCAGTATAAAGGAACGCCTCGTAGTCGGATGAAAGATACGGCCTGCCTGAGACGTCAAAATCAGTCTCGGATATAGCGCACTTTTCAAGCTCTATGAATGAAACATCCATATCTTTAGACGCGGTTACCACAAAAGGCTTTCTATCGCCTGACCAGTCAACATCTTTAAAATGCAGAAAGCCGTTTTCGTCTGTCACGCCCTCGAGGATCTGCTGGTTTGTCTTTGTGAATACCTTTATAACCGCGCCTGAAACTGCGGACGCCGTAGATAAAGAATTAAGCCATATAAAAAGGCCAGAGCCTGATTTTTTAGAGAGTATCCCCAGGTCTGTAGTAAGGATGAATTTTCGCGCGTCGTCATCCCAGTAATGACCGTTGGGATTGGATATCTTCATGTGATACAGGCCGTGCGTGTCTTTTGCCAGGATATCTCTCATGTCCAGGAGGACCTCTTTCTTCTCGTTGCGGGCTGCGCGGGTGTCGATCTCTTTTTCTATTGTATCCACGCCTAAGTTACCGGGGAATCTATAAGAAGAGCTGTTATTAAGTAAATACACCACGTTATTGTCATAGACTTTATGGATCTTTACCTTTAACTTATCCACGTTTATTACTTCTACGGCTACAGTCTGGTTGCCTTTCAGAGACATGTACATGCCGGGAGATTTAAAACTAAAGGTTGGATTATAATCAGGAATGACTATGGTCTTACCCACTGTTTGTTTGAGCTTCAGATCTTTCCATGTGGAAGGCATGCCTTTTAAAAGCTTCACGCTGTAAGACTCGCCAGGCTTGAAATCCGCGTAGATCTCTATGCCGGAATAGCCTTCTTCGATATAAAAAGAGATCTCCGGAGTTATTTCTATGTAGCCCTTTATCTTATCCAATTCAAAGCCATGGGAAAGTTTGACATAAATATGGGAATCAGCGCCGCGCATCTCAGGCCTTATGTCATAAGCCTTGAACTCTTGCGGCTTTCTTGTGACAGCCCTGTCTTTGCCAGCCTTTTTTAAAGGCCACAAAAGCTGCCTGAAGCCTTTACTTATCGTAGCAATAGCGCTGCGCGCAGGTTTACTTTTCATAAGCGATGTTATCTTAGGAAGTCCTGCCATAGTGATCACCAGAAACGCCAATAAAACCAATTTCCACTTCTTCCTGAACATCGCCAACATACCTACCCCCTTTTAGTTACAGGCCCTAAAAACACAAAAACCCTCGCATATGGCTACGCGAAGGTTTTACTTTTTTAGTGTCCGGGTTCCCCCTTTAAACACGGGACATTATTCAATTGTGGATGTATTTTACTGCTCTATTAAACAAAAGTCAAGGAATTTTTAAAATTTTTAAAATAGCTCATATCTTGGCATAACACACATCCTTTTCCCCTTAAAAACAAAAAACCCTCACATGCGGAATAAGCTCTTTCATCACATACCTCCCTCCTGTCTTGTCATTCCCTCCCGCGCAAGCGGGAATCTAGTGTCCCTCTATATATTAGACACATCAGGATGCCGATTTATTGTATCTGGAGATAAATTTTTTTTTGGGATCTTTAAAAAAGTAATGGAAAGTTAAGAGGAATTTGCAAATGGTACAAGGATTACATTGCCATGCGGTGCAAGACCTCTGAGATAAAAGTCTGGTATTTTACGCCTAGTTTTTGTGCCTTTGCCTTTATGCTGTTTAAATCTTCACTATTCACCCGTATATGCAGAATTGAGTCTTTTTTCCGTGCTGCCACGATTTCTGCGATGCGCTGGAATTCCTCCTTACCCACATTTACATATTCACCTTTCACTAGAGCGTCTTCCATGGCCTTTTCCTGCCTTGTTAATCGTATCCGCCTCATTTCAGGCCTCCTTTTCTATAGAGATTCGTGTATTTCCTGCTAGGATAAAATGTCTTTAGGAAAATATGCGACTCATCTTCTACGTAAGGCATTAACCATATGTAGTTTTTATATTCAAAAAGCATCATACTTTGGCTTTCCTTTTTGGGATGCTTTTTAATGCCAACAAACTTTGCTTTTACAACATCCTCGAAAGAGGCGCCCCGTACTCTCTTCAGCCTCTCGTTTTTCAACGAGCTCCATTTAAGCTCTTTCATTTCACTTCTATCTGTATATACAAATGTATCACAGATAGCCTCCCGTGTCAATTATTTTTTAAGGTGCCAATTTGGCACTTTCAATCTTGATGTCGCATTTTGCGATATCAAGATTATGAAGAATAATCGCGTTGTGCGTCCAAGGTAATTCTCTCACCACTGGTGAGAGTTTTTCATAATCTTTGTAGGTCTCGTACATTTGCTTCATTCTCCACAAGTTTTGTGCCTCTCTATATAGTAGACACATGAGGAGGGCGATTTATTGCACCCTGGTCAAATTATTTTTGGAATTTTTGAAGGTAGGTAAACTTATCTGCTACTTTAACAAAATATAGCCAAGCGAGAGAATCCCAAGGACAAGGACTGCCAGTCCCATGATACGCGTGTTCCTTATCTCTTTCTCCATAGATATGGGCTCTATTTTCCAGTTAAAAGGCCGGTAAAGAACTATTTGTATGTCTATGGCCTTTTTGGGTTTCCATGCGATCAGGCTGCCAAATACAATCGCTATAACCGCGATCATAAGCCGTACGCAAAATTCGCAGATCA
>JAHIPS010000050.1 GCA_018902915.1 Candidatus Omnitrophota bacterium
ATCCACGAGCTCGGCCTCTCTCCTGAACTGGCCAGGAGCTTGAGCACGACCAACTGTATCGAATCAGTAATGTCTCAGATGGGTCAATATACCGATAAGGTTGACCGCTGGCACAATAGCAGCCAGATTCTTCGCTGGACAGCCACAGGACTTATGGATATCGAACCAAGACTTAATAAAATTATAGGCTTCAGGTATTTATCGGTCTTAAGAATTAAATTGCGAGAGATTGTCAGGCAGCGGCTTCAGAGAAAATCTAAAGTAGAAGAACCTGAGACTATGGAGGTCTCCATGGTCAGGGCGAACGGAGATCGTTCAATATAAACGATTTTAGGAGGCAAATATTTTGGAGAACCCAGGAGTTTCAACTAAGAAAAGCATTGACCCATAGAAACTACTTTACTTATCTTCATATTACCATCCTCAAATCTTTTATAATCTTTTAATTATTATACCAAAAAAGTATTTTCCCGTCAAGCACTTTTCCCCTCACCCCAACCCTCTCCCCCAAAGGGGGAGAGGGAATCTTCACCTGACTCCCTCTCCCTATCTGCCGAAGGCAGATGGGGAGAGGGTTGGGGTGAGGGGTATTACTCTTTTAGATCATCGGTCCATTCGGGGATGCGGGCGCGGTCTATGGTTTGGAGGACTTGGCGGAAGCTTCTGGATAGGCCTTTTTTCTTTGCGAGTTTTATGGTATCCAGGTATTCGCGGCGGGTAATGCGGCGGGAGATTTCTTTGAATTTAAAGGCGTGGTGGCAGGGATAATATTGGGCCATGATATTTACATATGTATCACGTGATAATTCCTTTACAATACAATCAAATATTTGCTCGCTTCCGGCAAAATTATCCGGCATTACAAGATGTCTAATTAAAAGACCTTTTATAGCAATGCCCTTTTTAACTTTCAAATCGCCTACCTGGCGATGCATTTCCTTGATTGCCTTTTTAGATACCTCAAAATAATCTGGCGCAAATGAATATTTCTTTGCGACTTTATTATCTGAATATTTCATGTCTGGCATATAGATGTCGATTATACCGTCTAATATTCTGAGTACCTCGATTGACTCATAGCCGCCGCAGTTATATACAAGTGGCAGCTTTAAGCCTTTAGTCTTTGCCAAAAACACTGCCTCTAAAATCTGCGGCATGTAATGCGTGGGCGTTACAAAATTTATATTGTGACAATTCTCTTTCTGCAGAGCCAGCATCATGTTAGCCAGGTCTTTTATCTCGATTTCTCTTCCCTCACCTAACTGACTTATCGGATAATTCTGACAAAATACACATCTTAAGCTGCAGTGCGTGAAAAATATCGTGCCTGAGCCATTGCGGCCAGAGATCGGCGGCTCTTCTCCAAAATGCGCGTGAAAGCTCGATACCATTGGCAAAAGGCCGGCCTTGCAAAACCCGATCCCGCCCTTGAGCCTGTTCACCCCGCATCTGCGCGGGCAGAGCCTGCACGATTCCATTAATTTGTAAGCCGCGTTAACTTTGTCTTGCATATCTTACTATATTATGCTATTATTTTAGCCTCAATTCAACAGCAAAAAGCAAGGAGTAAATCATGTCACGAGTTTGCACAATCTGCGGAAAAAGGCCAGTCGCCGGAAGGACTATTGCGAGACGCGGTATGGCAAAGAAAAAAGGCGGCGTTGGTAAGAAGATAACGGGTGTAACAAAGAGACGGTTCCTGCCAAATCTACAGACCATTCGCATCGTCATAAAAGGCGCCGCCAGGCGAGCCAAGGTCTGCACTTCCTGCATTAAAGCCGGAAAGATCCAAAAAGCCTAATCCAAGGTAATCAGAAGGATGGGTGGATGTCTTTGATTTTGAGCTGGATTATGCTCACGCCCTGCCAAATGTTGAAAGAGACTGCGTAGGCAAGGTCTATCTCAGGGGATTTTCTAAGGTCGAGCTCTATATCGCTGTCCCTGGCAAGGCCAAAGCCTATTGCCTCGAAAGTAGATTTCCCGTCTGTAACCCATATCTTGAGGTGATCATTTTTTATTATTCGCGGCGGCCGCGCCAGGCGCAGATTCCTGGAACAAAATACTGGCTGCGGATTAGATTCCCCGAATGGCTCAAGCGTCCCTATCTCCTCCACTACCTTGTCGCCCAGCGAACTCAGCTCTATTTCCATATCAATATCAAGCCCTGGCACCAGGTCCTCAGGCGTCAATACGCTATTCGCTATCTCGTTTATCGTCTTCTTGAACCGCTCCAGGTTCTTTTCCAGAATAGTGAGGCCGCACGCGTATTTGTGGCCGCCGCATTCCTTTAGAATATCACTGCATCCCATCAGCGCCTCAAAAAGATGAAAATTCTCAATAGACCTGCCAGAGCCCCTTCCCATGCCGTCCTTTGTGGAGATCAAAATAGTGGGTCTGTAAAATTTATCTGATATCCTGGACGCGACAATGCCGATCACGCCTGTGTGCCAATCCTCGCCATTTAAAACAATGACCTTGTGGTCCTTGAAATTTATTTCCCTGTCCATCTTGGACATCGCGTCCTTTAAGGTCGCGCCTTCTATCCTCTGTCTCTCGCGGTTCGCCTCGTTTAATTTCTTCGCAAGCGCGCCTGCCTTTTCATCATCATCTGTCAGCAAAAGCTCTACAGCATTGCCAGCTGAACCGATCCTGCCTGACGCGTTTATCCTCGGCCCTAATATAAAACCGATCTCAAAAGACCCGGGTTCTCTTTTTTTCAATCCGCTCGCCTCTATAAGAGCCCTTACCCCTTTATTGGAGCTTCCGTTTTTAAGCTGCTTCAGTCCTTCTTTTACAAGGATCCTGTTTTCGCCAACAAGCGGCGCCACATCTGAAACAGTACCGAGCGATACAAGATCCAGGTGCTTCCACGCCTCTTTGATATTAAACTCCGTGCACAGGGCCTCGCATAATTTAAACGCGATCGAGACGCCTGAAAGATCCTTGTCAGGATACGCGCAAGATTTTTGATGAGGATTTACAATCGTATAGGCAGGCGGCAGGACCCTTGGCACTTCATGGTGGTCTGTAATTATTACGTCTATATTATGCTCTTTCAGAATCTTTACTTCTTCGTAACTCGATATGCCGCAGTCCACGGTTATTACAAGCGTAGCGCCTGTATCTATTGCCTCTTTAACACCGCCCTCATTCAAGCCATAGCCTTGAGTGATCCTGTCAGGAATATAATAGCGCGGATTCATGCCGAGCGAGCGCAATGTAGACATGAGAATGACGACGGATGTCACGCCGTCCACATCATAATCGCCGTGGATAAGGACTTTTTCTTTATTCGCGACTGCCTTTTTTATGCGCGAGACCGCCTCGTGCATGCCTTCCATTAAAAAGGGATTATAAAGTTCTGAAATATCGCCTTTTAAAAAAGTCCTTGCCTCCTCGACTGTCGCAATGCCTCTATTTATCAGTAGCTGCGCCACTATTGCAGAAACACCAAGCCCGTCGCTTAATTCCTTTTGGCGGCCAGCATCAGATTCTTTGATATTCCACGTCTTCATTGCGAAGGCTCCACATGCACGATAACATCTGTTATGCCCGGGATATTCTTTTTAAGCGATTTTTCTATCTTATGACTGATGTCATGCGCGTCATCAACGCTCATATTCGCGTCAATAGTTACATGCAGGTCCACGTGTATGTCGTCTTTTCTGCCCCTGGTCCTTATTTTATGAACTGATCTTACGCCAGGGATCTCCTTCACGATATTCGCTATCTTTGTACGCTCCAATACACTGGCATCGCACAGGACATCCGAACTTGCCTTTAATATCTGGAGTCCGGATTTTGCGATCAATACCGCTATCAAGCCGGCGACGATTACATCCAGAAACGAAAATCCTATTTTTATTGAAACTAGCGTCCCGATCACCGCCAGCGACGCGAATATATCGCTCCTCGTGTGCAGGGCATCGCATATCAATATGTCGCTGGAGAGATCTTTTCCTTTTTTGCGCTCGTATTTCATCACGGCTACATTTATGAGGAGCGTGACAAACATGAGCGCGAAACTGAAGAAGGTGACATCAGGGCTAACAGGATGAAAGACCCTTGATATCGCCTCCCTTAATATCTCGATTGCGGCTAAAAAAAGTATGACTGCTATGCCAAGGGTCGCGAATGTCTCGAATTTTTTATGGCCGTAAGGGTGGTCAGCGTCTCTTGGTTTGGACGCGGCCCATATGCCGACGAGGCCTATTATGTTGGACGCGCCGTCGCCAAATGAATGCACGCCGTCAGCAGTCATTGACGCGCACTTCGTGATAAGCCCGTAAATGATCTTGCTGAACGCAACAAACCAGTTAAGCGCAAGGATCAGAACGAGTATTCGTCTTATCTTTACGAATTTGTCCATACTCTATTTTGTTCAAGGCTAAGCCTTGAACAAGCTTGTTCAAGGCTTAGCCTTGAACAAAATACTCTATCTCGCGCGCTTTGCGTGCCAGAAGATCACAAGCGGCGCTGCGATGTAAATGGTCGAGTATATACCAGAAACTATACCTATTAAAAGCGTGAATGAAAAATCGCGCAGCACCTCGCCTCCAAACAGGAAGATCGATGAGACCGCGAGAAGCGTGGTAACTGTCGTGAGCACTGTTCTTGAAAGCGTCTGGTTCACGCTCATGTTTACGATCTCTTTCATCGAGGCCTTGCGGTAAAGTTTGACATTTTCCCTGATCCTGTCGTATATGACAATAGTGTCGTTAATGGAATAACCCGCGATGGTCAGAAGCGCGGCAACTATCGTAAGATTAAGTTCCCGTCCGGTTATCGCGAGAAAACCCATTGCCACAAACACGTCGTGGAAAAGCGCGATTACGCCGGCGACAGCGAAGCCAGCCCTTTTGAACCTGAGCGCCACGTAGATAAATATGCCTATGAGACTCCACAGTACGGCGAGCCTGGCGCTTTTTCTCAAGTGTTTTCCTATAGAGGGTCCTACCTTTTCAACGCGCAAAAGCTCGGACCTGTTATCGCTGAAATCCTCGTTGAATTTCCTGCTTATTTCAGACGCGACATCTCCCGGCGTCTTTATAAGCACCTGGTTCCTGCCTTCGACGTGCTGGATGGTCGCGTCCTTTATGCCGATACCTATAAGAGATCTTCTTACATCCTCCACCTTTATAGTCTTTGAAAATGAATACTCCTGCATCTGGCCGCCTGTAAAATCAATGCCGTACGCATTTTCGCCCCTTGAAAAGAAAACACTCATGCCGACTATAAGAACGACCGCTGAAAGAGCGTACGCGATCCAGCGCTTTCCTATAAAATCGATTTTTGTCTTTTTGAAAAACTGGAGCATGGGAAGTTTTTCAAATTTTTTGTTGGCAGTGACAAGATCAAATATGATCCTTGTCACGAAAATGGCCGTGAACATGCTGGCCAGGATACCTATTGAAAGCGTGACGCCAAAGCCCCTTATAGGGCCTGTGCCGAATTTAAATAAAAGCGCCGCAGCGATCAGCGTGGTGATGTTTGAATCAAGGATCGCGGTAAAGGCCTTGTTGTAGCCTGCTACAACAGCGCTTCGTATGTGCTTGCCTGTATTAAGCTCTTCGCGTATGCGCTCGTATATGAGGACGTTCGCGTCAACCGCCATGCCTATTACAAGTATCATGCCTGCTATGCCAGGCAAGGTCAGGGTAGTGTGGAGCCAGCCGAGCACGCCCAGCACTATTATAAAATTGAGCGTCATTGCAACGCTCGCGACCACGCCAGCGAAAAGATAATATAAAAGCATGAAGCCCAGCACCAGCGCCACGCCTATGATCGACGCCCTCACGCCGCTCTCTATGGAATCGCGGCCCAGTAGCGCGCCCACTGTGCGCTCCTCCTCGATATAGATCGGCGCGGGTAGAGCGCCGGCGCGCAGAACCAATGCAGTGTCACCAGCCTCTTCTGCTGTGAACCTGCCGGTAATGCTTGCCCTGCCCGAAGGTATTTTTTCATTTATGCGAGGCGCGGTGTGCACCTTGCCGTCCAGGACAATCGCAAGACGCCTGCCGACATTCGCGCCAGTGATCTCGGAAAATACTGCAGCGCCCCTGGAATTGAATTCAAGCGATATATAAGGCTCGTTAAACCTGGACTGGTCAAAGCTCACCTGCGCGTTGACAAGGGTATCTCCTGTCAGCGCCGCATCTTTATGAATAAGGAGTTTTTCCTTTTCTATCGCATACAGTTCATACCCTTCAGGGATATCGCCAGAACTCGCCCTCCGATTCAACTCTTCATCATCTTCCACTAATTTAAATTCCAATAGCGCGGTCCTGCCTATTAATTCTATTGCCCTGTCCCTGTCAGTGACGCCTGGAAGCTGCACCACGATTGCGTTCTTTCCCTGCCGCTGTATTAGCGGCTCGCGCACGCCAAACTGGTCGATTCGATTGCGTATTACCTCAAGCGCCCTGTTAGGCGCGTCTTCCCTGGCATCTTCGGGTATCTTGTCAGTATCTACCTTTAAGACTAAGTGCATGCCGCCCTGTAGATCCAGCCCAAGATTTATCTTTTCCTTTAGCGGCAGCATGCCCAGCAAGGCGAATATCAGCACGCCCAGCGCCACCATGATCCTCCACTGTAGATTCTTCGTCATCTCTCCTCCTATCGACCTATCGATTCTTTTTTAAATACGTGACGGCGTTTTTGTTTATCTCTATCTTTACGTTGTCATCTATCCTCAATGTAAAAGTAGCATCCTTCACATTCACGATCGTACCGTGTATGCCGCCGTTCGTAACGACCTCGTCATTCTTTTTTAACTCGCCTATCATCTTTTCTTGATCTTTCTGCTTTTTCTGCTGTGGCCTTATTAAAAGAAAATAAAATATCCCGAATATAAATATAATCGGCATCAAACTCGCTATTGCATTTGGCTGCGCTGCTCCTGGATTCATCTTCCCCTCCCTCTCCTATATTTGACAAATCGTGCAATGCTTGATTTGTCAAATATAGCTTAGAATACCCTGTTTTTAAACTCCTCTTTTAATTCCGAGAACGTACCACCCTTGATCGCTTCGCGGATCCTCCTCAATAAGTTTACATAAAAATACACGTTATGTAAAGAAGTAAGTCGCAGACCGAGTAATTCCTCTGTATTGAACAGATGCCTTATATAGGAACGCGAATAATTTTTGCACACGATGCAGTCGCAGCTCTCGCTAAGAGCCCTGATGTCCTTTGAGTACTCGCCATTTCTCACAATAAGCCTGCCCTCGTTCGTGTAGGCCGCGCCATTCCTGCCGTTTCTCGTCGGCACAACACAGTCGAACATATCCACGCCCATCTCTATCGCGTTGAAAAAATCGTGCGGCATGCCAATGCCCATTGCATAGCGCGGCTTATCCTCTGGCAGATACTTGACCGAGTCCTCCATCATCTCGTACATCAGATCCTTTGGCTCGCCCACGCTCAATCCGCCTATTGCATAGCCGTCAAATCCGATCTTTATCAATTCCTCTGCCGCCTTCTTGCGTAAGTCCGGATACGTGCTCCCTTGCACAATGCCAAACAACTTCACCCTACACCCTTCACCCTTCACCTCTTTCAAGGCCTTCTTCGAGCGCTTGGCCCACTCAGTCGTGAGTTCGAGCGAACGTTCTGCCTTGTCTTTTGGGCAAGGGTATTTGAGACATTCGTCAAGCACCATAATAATATCGCTTCCCAATTCCTCTTGCAGATTAACGACATCTTCCGGCGTTAAAAAATGTTTTGAGCCGTCAACATGCGACTGGAACTCGACGCCTTTATCCTTTACCTTCATAAGTGTTGCCAGGCTGAATATCTGGAAGCCGCCGCTGTCGGTCAAAATCGGCCCGTCCCACGACATGAATCTGTGCAAGCCACCCGCGTTTTTAATCACCTCCATGCCGGGCCTGAGATAAAGGTGATACGTATTGCCTAAAACAACCTGCGCCTTGCAATACTTCATGTCCTCGCTGGAAAGCGCCTTTACAGTCGCCTGCGTCCCCACTGGCATAAACTCCGGCGTCTCTATAACTCCGTGCGGAGTCTCCAGTAATCCAACCCGGGCCTTTGTCTTATTGTCTTTATGCGTAATTTTAAACATTTTACAATATCAGCATCGCGTCGCCATATGAATAGAACCTGTATTTCTCCTTTACAGCTTCTTCGTATGCCTTTAATAATAATTCTCTTCCGCAAAAAGCTGATACCAGCATCAATAGCGTTGTCCTTGGCAGATGGAAATTTGTCAAAAGCGCATCCACTGCCTTGAATTTATAAGGAGGGTAGATAAACAGGTCTGTCCAGCCCTGTCCAAGGCTAAGCCTTGGACATCCTGATGTCCAAGGCTTAGCCTTGGACAGAGTTTCAAGTGCTCGACATGTCGTTGTACCCACAGCTATTGTCCTGCCTTTTTTATTTTTTAATTTTTCAAAAGTCTCGGCGCTTATTTCAAAATACTCTTTTTCCATTTTGTGATTCGTCGGGTCTTCGCATTTTACTGGCTTGAACGTGCCGTAACCAACGTGCAACGTAACATACTCAATATCAACGCTTTTTTCAGCAATGCGCGACAGAACATCTCTTGTAAAATGCAATCCTGCAGTCGGCGCTGCCACAGCGCCTTTCTTAGCAGCATAAACTGTCTGGTATCTTTCCTTGTCCGAGCTGACATTTTTACGTTTTATATACGGCGGCAAAGGCATCTCGCCCAACTTCTCCAGCAATGCCTCGAAATCCCCATTGCATTCAAATCTCAGAGATCTCCTGCTATTCTCGATTCCAGCGACTTCTGCCTTTAATTCACCGTTTCCAAAAATCAACTTATTCCCGACATTGCAGCCTCTTGCCGGCTTCAGCAATACTTCGTACTCGCTATCCTCTTTTTTATTCAATACCAACGCTTCAACTTTCCCGCCGCTTTCCTTCTTGCCATAAAGCCGCGCTGGCACGACCTTTGTATTGTTTAATACCAGGGTATCGTCCTTGCGCAGATACTCGACGATATCCTTGAAAATCCTATGCTCGATCCTTCCGTTGTCTCTATGCAAAACCAAAAGCCTGGACCCGTCGCGCTTCTCGCTCGGATACTGCGCGATCAATTCTTTCGGCAGATTATAGTCAAAATCTATCAGCTTCATATCTCTCACCCACCTCTTATCTGACAAATCGTACGTGCCCCGTTCCAAATTCTAATCGTAGAATTTGGAACGGGGCGTGTCGGAATTGTCAGATAGGGATAGGGTTATTCCATGCGGGTGATCTGGGCGCCAGGGTAGTAGTAGTCCAGGATCTCCTCTGCGCTCCATCGCTGTCTTGACATGCCGTAGGCGCCCCACTGGCACATGCCTATGCCATGACCCCAGCCCTTGCCATAAAACGTAATGTACCTGCCTCTTATCTCGACCTCGAAATTCGCGCTTTTTATTATATTTGGGCCCACTGAAAGCCTGAATTTATTGCCGCTCAATTCAAGCGCGCCGCTCTTTCCTTTTATTGACATTTCCAATATCCTGCCAGCCTCATCTCTTTTTACAATATCGATCGATGTGATGCCGGCTATACCGATTTTATCCTCTATATCGCTCAGATTTAATTCCTTTTTCCATTTATAATGCGGGGACATCATGCAAAAATTACATGCCTTGCCGCCAAGCGCCGGCACGTCAATATTCCACAAAGTCGTGACGTCTGAGGTGCGGCCGCCGCACGTGGCGTGATAGTAAGTCGGGAAGATCTTTCCATTGTACGTAAGGACCAGGCCTTGAGTCAGGTTTACAGCCTTTGTCGTCTTCCTTCTCTCAGAGGTCCTTCCTCCATAGACCTGCGAATACACATCTGAGGAAAGATCAAAAAGCTTGCTCTTATTTACAAGTTTTTGATAAAACGCGTAAGACCTCGCGACTATTGCCTGCGCCTTCAAGACCTCCATTGGCCAGCGATGCGAGACCTCGTGATATAAAACGCCGTAAAGATATTGTTCCAGATCAATATGGTTTATTACCTGGAGCTCGCCGTTTTTATCTTTTAAAATATCAATATCGCCGCGGAACTGGCGATTGTTGATATAAACGCGCGCTTTTTTCTCTGGAAGGATTTTTATTCCTTCCGGATTAATATTTTCCACAGACACGACATATTTTTGTAAATCATCCCCTTCCTTCAAAACCTCGCCGCTATTAAAATCAACCATCCTGTACTGGCCTTTTATGCTCAGATCCACGCTTGATGAGTCCTTTACGACCAATACCTTGAGCGGCACTGACTCGCGGGGCAGCTGCGAACCCATTGCGTATAAAGAATGCGGCTGCAAAAACATTGTTACAGCTAATAAAATAGAAATGAATGTGCTGCGGATCATTGGCGCCGACCTATGAAGATTATAATCAAGGAAAGAATGATACTTATGATAATGGAAGTGGCTAGTGGAAAATAGAATGTGAAGTTGCCTTTTTTGATGCATATATCTCCCTGGAGTTTACCTATACACGGGATATTAGCGCCAAATGTGCATAAGAGTCCCGTTATTATCAAAATCACGCCAAATAAAATCAAGACCCTGCCCATTTCACATCCCTCTCGAGCTCGGAAAACACGCAGCCGCAATACTTCTGCCTATACAAATCCTGTTTCTTTGCCTGCTCCTGCGATTCCCTAAAACCCTTTCTGAAATCCTCATAATAAAACTCTACGCCTTTTTCACGGCCTAGAGCCTTTCCGATCTCCCTCACGAGATCGTGGTCTTGATACGGGCTTATCAAAAGCGTGGTTGTAAATGCGTCGAAGTCATTCTCTCTGGCAAACTCTGCTGTACGCAAAAGCCGCAATCCCCAGCAAAACCTGCATCTTTCAGGAGAGTCTTCTTTGGATGCAACGCTCTTAAAATATTCCTCCATTTTGTATGGAGGGTATATTACCTCGACCCCTATTCTTTTCTCGGCATCCGCCAGGGCATCTTTTCTTCTTTTGTATTCGCTGGGCGGATGTATGTTTGGATTATAATAATAACCGACTATTTCCTTAAATTTAGAGCTGGCTAAATTTTTTATTGGATACAACGCGCAGGGCCCGCAGCAGATATGGAGTAGTAGCCTCATACTAAAATAATTCTCTCTGACTTGCCTTATTATATTTTATCCCCAGATGCTCGTACGCGCGTTTTGTGACTTCCCTGCCCCTTGGCGTGCGTTTTACAAAGCCTATTTTTAACAAAAACGGCTCCACCACATCCACTATTGTGTCGCTCTCTTCGTTCAATGTCGCTGCAAGCGACTCTATGCCCACTGGGCCGCCTTCGTAAAAATCGATCACTGTCTTCAGGACCTTTCTGTCAATGTCATCGAGCCCAGCTGAATCAATGCGTTGCGATTCCAGCGCGTTTATAGCAATGGCCTTGTCTATTTTTTTTTCGCCTTTTACCTCGGTGTAATCTCTTACGCGGCGCAAAAGCCTGTTAGCGACACGCGGTGTCCCGCGCGAACGCCTGGCAATCTCAAACGCAGCTTCTTTTTCAAGCGCAACATCCAAAAGCTTGGCAGAGCGCTCGATAATCTTGACCAGATCCTCGTCTTCATAAAAATCAAGGTGATAAAATATCCCGAACCTGCCCCTTAATGGCGCGCTCAAAAGTCCTGAACGCGTCGTGGCGCCAATAAGCGTGAACCGCTTCAGATTAAATTTTATGGTTTTTGCATACGGGCCTTTATCGATTAAAAAATCTATCTGGAAATTCTCCATGGCAGGATAGATAAATTCCTCGACCACCTTGGAAAGCCTGTGAATCTCGTCGATAAAAAGGATATCGCCTTCGCTCAAATTCGTAAGTATGCCTATGAGGTCGCCTGCCCTTTCTATGGCAGGGCCGGACGTGGCAGTGATCTTCGCGCCCATCTCGTGCGCGATAATGTGAGCAAGAGTTGTCTTCCCTAATCCAGGCGGCCCGGAAAGTAAAATATGCTCGAGCCCTTCTTTTCTTTGCTTTGCCGCCTTGATCGCAATCTTGAGATTCTCGATGGTGTGCTTCTGGCCTACGAAATGCTCCAGCTTATCAGGCCTTAGAGAAATATTAAATACAACCTCTTCCTCTGTCTCCTGATTTGTGATCAATCGCTCCCGATCGTCGTTTATTTTTTCTTTCATTTCTTTGTCTTTTGTTTGTAGACTTCGTTTAATAAATCTTCCGCTGTCTTTATGTCTGGATTACGGCTCAGGGCCGTGTCTATCATATTATTCGCTTCAAACTTTTTATACTGGAGCTGCGAAAGCACGTGCATTGCCTCTTCTTTTATATTGTCCTTGCCCTTGCGCGTCTTTGTAACAGTGGCGCCGCCATCCTGCATTAGCCCGAACTTTCCGACCTTTCCCTGTAGCTTTGCCACTATCTCCCTTGCCCTCTGACCACCAATACCTGGAAGCGACTTTAAAAGAGACACGTCGCCTATATCTATTGCCTGCGCGATCGTGGAGATAGGCATCTTAAGCGCCCTTACAGCTGCCTTTGGTCCAATACCTGAAACCGTTATAAACCTTTCGAAAAACTCCTTTTCTATCTCGTTCAAAAAACCTATCAAAAATGGAAAACCTCTGGACGGCTCGACCTGCAAATAATGATACACGATCAATGAAAGCATGCCATCTTCTTTGACCCGCGCCTCCAATGAATTCATCACAGCGCCTGGAATCAACACCTCATACGAGATGCCATTCACATCCAGTACTATTGAATCCTCGCGCCTGTCTACTAATTTTCCCGAGATCCTGCAGATCATATATTATGCGTGCAGACGTTTGCGTGCGCGAGCGCGAGCGCCAACGCGTCAGTCACGTCCACTGGCTCGGGCACACGCTTAAGACCCAGGAGACTCGTTACTGTGCGCTGGACCTGCTGTTTTGACGCGTGGCCCCTGCCTGTTATTGCCTTTTTTATCCTTGTCGACGGATAATTTACTAACTCCGATCCCTGTCTTTCAACTGCCAGACATATTATGCCGCGCGCGTGCCCCATTAAAATAGATGTTCTAGGGTGCTTGTAATGCGAGTAAAGCTCTTCTAAAACGACTACATGCGGCTTTGCCTCTTTTATCAAACTCTCGATTTTTTTGTAGATCTCCGCGAGTCTCGCCTCTATTTTATGCTTTGCATTGGAACGGATAATACCTGCTTCGATTATTTTTAAGTCTCTACCAGAAAGCTCGATCAACCCGTATCCTGTAATCCCTAATCCCGGATCTATTCCGAGAATACGCATACGCCCTCCTGTTCAAGGCTAAGCCTTGAACAAGCTTGTTCAAGGCTTAGCCTTGAACAGGGTTTTAGTCTACTGCCTCGTCTGGAACGTCGAAATTCGCGTACACGTTCTGCACGTCGTCTGAATCCTCGAGTGCCTCCACAAGGGCGATTACCTGTTTCGCGTCATCGCCTGTCAATTTCACAGTGCTCTTGGGCATCATTGTGATCTCGGCAGCCTCCGGCTTTATATTATTGTCAATAAGCGCTTTTTTCACTGCCTCAAAATCCTTGGGGTCAGTCGTTATGCTGTATATCTCGTCTTCTGTCTCCATATCCTGCGCGCCAGCGTCAAGCGCAATAGACATAAGACTATCCTCTGACGCGGCCTTTTTATCGACCTCGATGTATCCCTTTTTCTCAAACATCCAGCTCACTGAGCCAGCGCCCGCGACATTGCCGTTTTTCTTGGAAAAGATATTTCTGATATCAGCTGCCGTGCGATTTTTATTGTCAGTCAAGACATCGACCATTATGGCGACCCCTTTAGGTCCGTACCCTTCCATGGTGAATTCTTCATATGTAACGCCTTCGAGCTCGCCCGTGCCTTTTTTTACAGCGCGGTCAATATTGTCTGCCGGCATATTTGCCTGTTTTGCCCTGTCAATGGCTGTCCTGAGCCGGGGATTTTTTTCCGGATCCCCGCCGCCATTACGCGCGGCAACTGTTATTTCTTTTATGAATTTAGTAAAAAGTTTGCCGCGCTTAGAGTCTGTCGCAGCTTTTTTATGTTTAATACTCGCCCATTTCGAATGACCTGACATTACTCCTCCTTATTATTTCTCCTGCTCTGCCTGTTTTTGCTCCTGGTATTTCGCGATGATGCCCTGCGCGATTTTATGAGGCACTTCCTCGTAATGAGAAAACCTCATTGTATACGAGCTCCTACCGCCTGTCATTGACTTTAACTCAGACGCGTACTTGAACATCTCGGCAAGCGGCGCCTTTGCCTTTACCACCTGGCTCTTCCCCTGCACGTCCATGCCTGCGATTTTGCCGCGCCTCGAGCTCAGATTCCCTGTAATATCTCCCATGAACTCATCCGGCACAATAACATCTACGTCCATTATCGGCTCCAGCAGACACACCGACGCCTGCTCCGTCGCTTTCTTAAGCGCGCCCGAGCCTGCTATTTTAAAGGCCATATCAGAAGAATCCACGTCGTGATAAGACCCGTCGTACAATGTAACTCTCATATCAACCATTGGATAGCCAGCCACCACGCCTCTGGACATGGCTTCCACAACACCTTTTTCCACAGCTGGGATATAATTCCTCGGTATAGCGCCTCCCACGATCTTGTCCACAAACTCAAATCCCTTGCCCCTTTCCAAAGGTTCGATCTCTATCCACACATCTCCGTACTGACCATGGCCGCCTGTCTGACGCTTGTACTTGTTCTGGACCTTTACTGATTTCTTAATTGTTTCCTTGTACGCGACCTTTGGCGTGCCTATGTCAACCTCGACATTAAACCTCTTTTTCAGCCGGTTTATCATGATATCAAGATGCAAATCACCCATGCCCGATACAATAAGCTCTTTTGTCTGCTCGTCCCTTTGTGACATAAATGTATTGTCCTCAGCCACGAGCTTTTGAAGCGCGGTCGAGATCTTGTCCTCGTCTGAGCGCGTCTTTGGTTTTACTGAAAAGGATATGGCTGGCTCCGGGAAGATCGCCTTTGGAAACAATACCAGTTCTTTATCCGTGCAGAGCGAATCGCCGGTGGATGTGTTTCTAAGCTTTGCAACGGCCATGATATCGCCTGCAATTCCTTCTGTGACTGACTTCTGGTCCTTGCCGAATAAATTTAAAAGCGAGCCGATCCTTTCCCTGGCCTGTTTTGTGGCATTGTAAAAATTCGTGTCTGATTTGAGCGTGCCTGAGAAGATCCTGAAAATAGTGAGCTGGCCCACGTAAGGGTCAGAGATCGACTTGAATACATGCGCTGCAAACGGCGCGGAAGGATCTGGTTTTAATTCCTTGTCTTCATTTGTCTTTGCGTCCCTTACAACCTTTACAGGCCTTTCATCCGGTGAAGGCAGGATATCTATGATTGCCGAAAGGATCTCTTTTACGCCAATATCAAGGACTGACGCCCCGCAAAAAACAGGAAATATCTCGCCTGACAGAACACCTTTCTTGAATCCACTCGCGATCTCTTCTGGCGTCAACTCTTTCCCGTCGAGATACTTTTCCAGAAGCTCGTCGTTATTCTCAGCGATTACCTCTATAAACGCGTCCCTGAGCTTTGCGGCTTTTTCTTTTTCTGCCCCAGCTCCGTCAATACTGGCCTTATCCATGAGATTTACAATAC
This sequence comes from Candidatus Omnitrophota bacterium, assembly GCA_018902915.1. Classification (GTDB taxonomy): domain Bacteria; phylum Omnitrophota; class Gorgyraeia; order Gorgyraeales; family Gorgyraeaceae; genus JAHIPS01. The sequence goes on from JAHIPS010000050.1 coordinate 15,578, forward strand.
CCTTGAAGCCCGAACCGCTGCCAACAGGCATGGTCACAAGAACACACCCCTTACCTAATCTCTCCTTTACGTTTTCAACTGTCTTGTCAAAATCAACGTTTTCCTTATTCATCTTGTTGATGAATATAAGGCGGCTTAGTTTGTGTTCGTTCGCCATACCCCATACCCTTTCAGTGCCGACCTCAACGCCTTCAACAACATCCACTAAAACTATAGCGCTGTCAACCGCAGGTATGCATCCTAATGCCTGACCTATAAAATCCGCGTATCCAGGCGTGTCAATCATATTTATATGCTTGCCTTTATAGTCAAAGCTTAATACGCTCGAGTTGATCGAGACCTTTCGTTCCTTTTCGTCTTCTGAATAATCACTGACAGTGGTGCCGTCCTCGACCTTGCCAAACCTGCTCGTCACGCCAGCATTATGCAGAATCGCCTCTGCCAGCGTGGTCTTGCCGCTCCCTGCGTGGGATATTAATGCTATATTCCTTATATTTTTAATAGTATGATCGGCCAAGGCCTACCTCCTCATATGTTGTTTGTGAAGGGTTTCCCTATTTTGCAGATTTTTATTATAGCACAAAAGGCGTGGGGAGTAAAGAGGGAAATATGTTTGCGCTGGCAGGCTGGGGTCTGAGGCACTGAAATAATTTTGCCGTGCGCTACGGTTTATGGCTCGCTTTTACTGTCGGGCTATAGCTGGTCAAACGTTCAAAGCTCGCCGTAATCCCTTGCGCACATCTGGCAAAATCTTTCTAATGTGCTTCAGACCCCAGCCTGCCAGAAGATACAATACGCTCGTTTGTCAGTCCGAAGCAGGCAGGTCCGAGAAAAGCATTGGAATTTTTTGCGGGCATGGTTCGCTCGGGAGCTACACACAGGCGAGAGCAAAAAATTACAGTGAGCGAACCCCGTTCCAAATTCTAATCGATAATCGATTTATCGTTTGTAGCTGATTGCGTACAACTCTCATATATCATTTACCGATACTTAAGAATTTGGAACGGGGCAGCCAAGCGTCTTTTTGAAGGCCTCTCAGCCCAAAAGGACACCGCAGGCACAAAAAAAAGGGGCGCATTGTAAAAAATGCGCCCCTCATATTAAACCGGAGCAACTACCTACTCTCCCGCACCGTTGCCAGTGTAGTACCATCGGCCTTGGAGGGCTTAACTACTGTATTCGGAATGGGAACAGGTGTATCCCCTCCAGTTAGGTCACTCCGGAAATTCAATTTTCAAGTAACTACGCTTATTTGACAAAATGAACGTGTCAAGATTGTCAGATAAGGGTTAGACTGTTAAATTAATACGCGGTCAAGCCGTTCGGCAGATTAGTACTGGTCAGCTGAAGCCATTACTGGCCTTACACCTCCAGCCTATCAACCTCGTCATCTACAAGGTGCCTTATCCCCGAAGGGAGGGATGTTTTATCTTAGAGGGGGCTTGGCGCTTATATGCATTCAGCGCTTATCCTTTCCGAACTTAGCTACCCAGCAACTGCCGCTGGCGCGACAACTGGAACACCATTGGTTCGTATATCCCGGTCCTCTCGTCAATCAAGTCTCGTATTTCTACGAGGATTAGACTATATCTTCACCCAACGCTAACTTTTCTAAAATTAGCACTGGGGCCAACGTATTATGGCGATTAGGATTTACTTCAAGATCGCCATCTCGGTCTAATGACCTCAGTCGTTACGGGGAAAGAAGTTTTCGTTTCTGAAAATCCCTTCTGACTGTTTCAGAAGTATTTTTTCTAGAAACTGAATGATTAAATGAACTAATTCTGTCACTCAATTTGCAAACCAGCAAAAACTCTTTGGGTGTCAAGTTTCGTTTCTGCAAAAGCTTTGCAGCACGAAGAATATGTTTCACCTGAGCCTTTTTAAATACGAGATACGGCTCAAGCACCTTGAGTACTTCAATGACACGTTTATGCCCATCTATTCTGTACTCTGACATACCATCGTTACGCCTTGACACATAGCCAAGTTTTAGTTGACATTGTATCCACTTTAAACCCTTTTCCTGGTCTTTACGTTGATACATGCAAATTGTAGAGGTTATTCTATACTTATACCTACAGGTCGTTCTTGGTTTGATCTGCAGCATAATACTGCCATCGCCATCAAGAAATCCTGCGATATAAGCCTTAGTGACATTGTCCATGAAAACTCCAATCTTCCCACGATATTACCCTTTCAACCATCGCCTGTTAGGGCTACTTTCCGAGGATTGGATCAGTGTTGAATTAGGGCTTCACCGTTATTAGTTGGATCATCTGATAAAGTTACCCTTATCAGTAGCACTTTTCGTACTAGGGACATATCTCCTCAAACATCCTACGCGTGTAATAGATAGAGACCGACAGTTTTGTTACTTCCGCCTTAGGCGGAGGGCTAATCATTTCTGTTAGCCTCTGCATGTCGCCATGCAGCTCGGACTGTATCTTTGCCTTTCGGCAATTGGCGTACAGTCTCTGAGGATTCCATTAATGAGAGCACTGTTTCTAATTTTAACTTCCTGTACCTGCCATTACCATACATTGAAAAAGCTAATCTTGTAAGATTTTTTAACCCTTCTCTGGTCAGATGTTTGCCTTTTTCCATCGATCTAACAACCTGCGCAAACTTCTGAAAGTCCTGTTGCTTCTCTGAAATCAATGGGTATCTTTCAAAGAAAGGAATTATCTTTTTCAATAGGTCTTGTCGATTTCTTACAATATATACATTAGTAAGATCTCGGGAACTTCCTGGATGATTTGGTTTTACATAACCACATCCAAAGAAACCCTTGATCTTCTCTAAAATAAGGGTTTTCTCTCTATGCTGCGAGACATGGAATTCAGGGATTAACTGAAATCCTTTCGACAAATCCTTACGTCTTTGTATCGCAACATGAAAAGTCCCTTCTCCATCAACAAAACCTGCAACATAATGGCTCAGACTCTCAATAGGCCTTTCCTGCTGATTGCCTGCACCCATAACATTTTCACCCCTTAATATAGACACCCGTAGGTGCGATTTTCTTTCAAAAATCTTTAACTTTTTTAAGGAGTAGTCTGGGATACTCAGATTTTCCAGCATATAGCCAATTTTATAGACAGCTTGTTCGTTGAACTACTGTCTTACGACGTTCTGAACCCAGCTCACGTACCACTTTAACCGGCGAACAGCCGGACCCTTGGGAGCTTCTCCACCCCCAGGATGTGATGAGCCGACATCGAGGTGCCAAACCTTGCCGTCGATATGAACTCTCGG
>JAHIPS010000051.1 GCA_018902915.1 Candidatus Omnitrophota bacterium
TAAAACCTATGACCAAAAAAACAATGGGAACCCTGATTGGAGCAAAACCTCTGATGCAAGCCCAGATGATTACTGGACAGATAATTCTATCTGGAATTGGAATAGTGAGACAGGTGGATGGGAATGGAAAGAATCTTACAGCCATAGCTGGACAGATCCAGACACGGACCGTGAATATACATATACCTGGGGTGATGATGGTGAGCATTATTCAGAGAGCTGGGAAGATGCAGACGGTAATAAGCATAGCTATACGTGGGAAGGAAGTGGCCATGGGTCATATTATGACGACGAAGGAGGCACAGATGCCACAAGTGGTTTTATAAATGAAGAGAAAAATGGGTATAAACACGTAAGTATGTGGAGTGAAGATGGTGGTTTTGATTTGTGGAGGCATCTAACTAATACAGATGTTTCTAACAAACATATCGAATATAAGACGTGGGGAGAAGGAAATCCGCCAAAAACAAAAGGTTTAATTATAATTAGAGGGGGTGCTAATACAAGAGGCAATGTTAGTTATTTCAGTGCCGATAAAGTGGATTTTCCTTCCGATGATATGAGCGTCTCTATCGGGACTCAGTGGATTTATATATATAATAAAAGTAAAGATGGGGAGAGCATTATAGAAGCAGATAATTATTATAATAGCCCTGAGGATCAAACCGGGATTAATGAAGCTATTTATTATGCGAAAAATACCAAAGATGATATTAAGCAAACCTTAGCTCGTATAGAAAGGCCTGCAGGTACTACGACCTATAATATTGATGGAATGTGCTGGGAATATGGAGGCGCAGTAACAACAGGCATAACGCTTGATCGAGAGATAGGCGGAGATGTTGGCGAGCGCAAGATGCATATCATGCGGAATGATTTTGAGTATGATTTTACAGGTGGCACGAATCCAATCTCAGATCCGTGGGGCGGATGTTATTCCTGGGATACAGTAGGGGAAGAATCCACTGAAAGTTTAACATTAGATGAAGATGAAGCCGATTATTTAAATGGCATAAAAGCAGAATGGTATTATGATAAATATTTTGGTTTCTGGAGAGGCTTGAGGTTTGTGATTGATGAGAAGTCGGAAGGTGAGGGAGGGCTTAGAGGAGCAAGCGACGTCCCTTATATTATCGAGTTAGACCTTGATGGTATTTTAGAGAATAATAGCAATGAAGGTTTTCTAATAAAGTCAGATACTCAATGGATATATTCAGAGAACCAAGTAGGTGATATAGAAATAAATTTATTCCCTGAAAAAACCTATAGGCGTACTAATTCGGAGACGGGAGTGCATGTTAAAGTTAAGGTCGAAGGTGAATCTGGCGACCAGATAGTCAAGGTTACATTAACAAGAGATACTGATATCGAGGGAGTAACCCAGCAGATTGCCGATTTTGAATTTATCATTGACAATACACCAGCTACGCAGACATTAAGACAAGACACTTGGCCAGTCAAGCAAGCTAAGATGGCAGAAGCTACAGATAACACAAGCAAAACACTTATCATTCTTGCCTCGGGTTCTAAATTCGAACAAACAGTGGGCCTTGTAGGGAATAAGATACATGTTTATAGAAAGTATAAAGGCGAATCACCTTTCATTAATGTTCCGGATTCTGGCGGCCCTGAGATTATTTTAGATAATATTAAGAATGAACAGATTACCCCTGCTTTTTCAGAGGAATTGACATGGCTTACCTCAACAGATCGCTATAATCCTTATCCCGGCACAGTCCATGGAAAAATAGATAAGACATTAGGAGGAAAAACTGACATGGGCGCTATAGGAGGATTTGAAACTTCTTTTCTTATAGTTAAGGCATCAGCTGCGGGATTGGGCCCAGGTTCTTCCGCTTCTTCTTATCCTGTCGCTCCTGGCGGGTCATGGACTCAGCCCGAATTTCAAGGGAGTCATTTTAGTAACTTTATTCCTATTGGCGCAATGGAGTCTCGGTTTACAGAAGAGGCAGATGATGCCGATGTATATGGAGAGATTAATCTAAAATGGGACTATTATGGAGATCCAAACGACACCCTTATTATCGAGCGTTCTACGAGTCTGAGCTTTACAAACGTCACTACCTTTACGCTTTTAGGCACTAAGTCATGCCATAAGACTCATAAAGACACAAGCGTTGAAAAAGGTGTTACGTATTATTATAGAATAAAGGCAATTAAGCCGGATCATTTGCTTGTAAAAGAAAGCAAGTTTACGGATCCGATGTCTGCCCATAGTTACTGGGAGCCGCCTAAGGAGATTGAAGATCCAAATATTATTACAGAAAAGCTTGTAAAAGAGATAAAGTTACAGTGGAGCTATGATGGAAATCCTGAGGACAGTTTTGAGATATGGCGGTCCATAGACGGAAAGAATTACACTCGCATCCAGAGAAATTATAAAAGCAAGAGTTTTATAGATACAAATGTTGAACCCGGCAAATTATATTATTATAAAGTATATGCTGTAAATCCAGATCCTGGAAAGTATCAGAAGAAAAGCGCCGCAAGTGAAAAATCAGGCACGCCACGTTATCCTGGAGCAGGTAATCCTGGCGGCGGCGGAAGCGATGTGGGCATAGGCGAGATAAATCTTAGCTGGAATGCCGCACCTGATGCGTTTTCTTACAATATATACTATAGAACTGATCCTTCTGCTAATTGGGTGTTATTAAAAGGGAAACACGAGGATACTACATATAAACACACCAATCTAACAGCCGGTCAGATTTACTATTACAAAATAGTCTCAGTAAATGGTGATAACAATGAAGGCGGCGAGATATTATTAGAAGACGTGCCTAAATTTCCTAATGCAGGAGGCCCTGGTGGTGGTTCAAGCGGCGCAGGTATTGGTGAGCTGGATCTTCAGTGGAATGAGGCCCCAGAGGCATTTTCTTACAATATTTACTATAGAACGAGCCCTTCGGGTCGTTGGATCTTACTCAAAGAAAAGAATGAAGATACTTCTTATAGGCATACCAATCTCACCCCAGGTCAAACCTATTACTATAAAATAGTCTCAGTAAATGGTGATGGAGTAGAAGGCGGAGGAATATTCTTGGAAGGTATTCCTAAATTCCCGGATGCCCAAGCGCCTAGAAATCTTTTAGCTGATGCAACTATTGATACAGTTACTTTAAACTGGTCGCAGGGCCAGGATGCGGTCTCTTATAATGTTTATTTAGATGGAAGGCTTGTGGCAACTGTGTCTGATACAACATACACCCATACAGGACTTAATCCAGATACTACTTATTCCTTTAAGGTGGTTTCAATAAATGGCGGTAGTTTTGAGGGTGCGAATGCTGTTACGGATGTTACTACAGGACAAGAAGAAAAGCCTGCTCCGCCTAAGCCTAAGATTCCAGTAGATATAATGGCAGCAGGTTCGGAAGGTGTTGACGAATCTCTCTATGAGACGCTCGCACCCAGTGTTATTGAAGGCGTAAGGCGAGGGCTCCTTGCAAATATCACTACTCTTGCCCAAAATCTCGGACTGACACTAGAGGCTGCAAGAGAAAAGATAGCACAGATGGTAGAATGGCTTAAGGGTATGGGCAGCCTGGTAATAAACTGCGCTTCAAGGGCATTGTA
>JAHIPS010000052.1 GCA_018902915.1 Candidatus Omnitrophota bacterium
GAAGACACGCTTATCCTGTCTTTGGGCGAGGCTGCCCTTAACATATCAACGATAACGCTGTCCGCATCCTTATCGATCGTAGTAAACAGGGTCTCTACCGGCCCGTACGAATCCCTCTTTATCCCGAGATCCCTTTCCTTGCTGTCGAACACGATGAAGACCTTGTCAAAGATGCGTTTCTGCGCCATAAAATCCATTAACATCTTAATAAAAGAGAGCCGGCTTGCCTCAAGGCTCAGATCCTTTTTGGCCTCGAGGCGTTTTATCTTGTTTATGGCATTGTACCCGTCTATGATTAAATATTTTGACACGTTTTCGTCGTTCGTGGTTCGTGAATCGCAATTTATCTCGACTAAATAGACTTACAGAGAATATCTTTTCTCTTTAACAAGGCTGCAGTTACGCCGTCGCCTCGGACCAGCCTGCCCTGAAAACTGCCGTCATATATCTCGTCACAGCCGCACGAAGGGCTCCTGGATTTCAGGATGGCCTTTTTTATGTTGTGTTTTTTTGCAATATCCAGTACCTTGCGCGCGCCTATTAGAAATTCACTTGTTACGTCTTTAGAGTTTTCGTCAAAGACCTTTGCCCTGCCATCCAGGACATTCCCTCCACTGCCTCCCATGATCTCGGTCCGTGTCCGCGGGATAGGCCTTCCGCCCAGCACCTCAGGACAGACTGCTACAGCAAGACCCTTCTCCACCATGGCTTTTATCCGGGGATCCAGTCTATCCTTCCCATCCCAAGCGCAATCTATCCCTGCAAGACACGCGCTTACCAAAATCATAAATTTACCACAGAGTTCACAGAGAATTTAAACTTTATTATCTACTCTGTGTTCTCTGTGGTTATCTTTTCTTCTCCTGCGCTACTATAATAGGATAATACCTCAGTATCTCGCCATTGAGCAAGACCTCAACCTGATATTTTCCGGGCTCAGGAAAAACTATATTCATAAATTTTGAGATCACTGTATGCGCTGACTCGATACTCTTAAGCTCGAAGATCACTTCCTTTGTTTCAACTACTACCTTGTTATCCTTTGAACTGATAATCCTGGTCTTTTCTTTAAATCTCCCTCTGCCCTTGATCCATCTATTTGAGATGAAAAGCTCCCATCTTTTTTCTGACAAAAGCAGACCGAGCCCGAGCCCGAGCCCTAAAAAAGAAGCTATGAGTATCACATTTGAAAAAAATGCAACAGAATAGACATGGGCTGGTACCCAGCGTATAAGACTGAGCTCCAGGAATAGACCAAGAAAACTAACTAACACTAAAATTATTTTCTTTGACATTTTAACTTAATGGTTGACTGGCTCATTAGCCTTTTTCATCAGCTGGGCCTCGGCAGCTGCCAGATTGTTTTGGGCCTCGACAAAGTCAAGTTTGAGCCGGAGGGCCTCTGAAAAATGCTCAATTGCTTCCTCTAACTTGCCTTGCATAGCCAGGGCAGCTCCCAGGCTGTTATGCATTTCTGCTGAATCAGGATAGAACTTGATGGCCTCTTTATACTGAGAAATGGCCTCTTCAAGTTTTCCTTGTATGGCGAAAGCTAGTCCAAGGTTATGATGAGCCTCAGCGTAATCTGGTTTGAGGCGGGCAGCCTTTGAAAAATGAACTATGGCTTCCTCAATTTGACCCATTTGAGCAAGAACAATACCCCAGTCATTATGTGCCTCAGCATATTCAGGATTGATTAGAAGGGCTTTGGAAAAATGAGCTATAGCCTCTTCAAGCGGGCCTTGGTAAGCTATCGCATTTCCTAAATTATAATAGGCCTCAGTGTAGTCAGGCTCAAGACGCAACGTCTCTTTAAAGTGAGTAATGGCCTCTTTGAAATTCCCTTGTTCGGCTAGAGCTTTCCCCAGGTTATTGTGGACTACGGCATCCTCTGGATTTAGCCGGAGGGCATCAGTATAGTAAGTGATAGCTTCATTAAAATCCCCCTGTAAGGCTAATAGCATCCCTATATTACTGTATGCCTCATCAAAGTCTGGTTTAATTCGTAGCGCCTCAGTATAGTGAGCCATGGCTTCATCGAATTTCTTCTGCAGTAAGAAGGCACCTCCCATGTTGTTATGGGCCTGAGCATAGTCAGGTTTAATCAGCAATGCCTGCTCATAGTGGACTATTGCCTCCTGGAGTTTATCTTGTTTGACTAAAGTATTTCCAAGATTATAATGGGCTCGAAAATTGTCTGACCGCTTGGCTACAGTGTCTGTCCAGATCAATAGCTCGCTGCGGTAGTCTGCATTTCGACGAATCGTGGTCCATCCCAAGGTAGCTACAAGCACACATAGCATAACAATGGCCAGTTGTTGCCTGGCCTCATCTGTAGAAGCAATGTAGCAGATCAGGTTCCATCCACTTATGACCACGAATACAACAATAGCTGCCAATGGCAGATACATCCGATACTCAAAGGCAAGATCTGCAAGAGGGATAAAACTGGAAGTAGGTGCTAAGATAAGGAAAAACCAGACCCCTAAGAAGCCTAATTGTGGTTGATAACGCAATGCCCACATGGTTGTTAGCAAAAGCGCTGCTACTGGGATTGCAGATAGAAGCATAGCTTTTGCCGAGTGCGCTACTGGCCAGCCATAATCGAGTACTAAAGGATAGGGCCAGAAGCTAAGTTTCAGATAATGCAGAATCACTCCAGGTTGAGTCAGGGCATATTCTATGGATGTAATGTCTTTGAAGCTAAACCCAGCAGTTGCTTCAGACATACGAAGACTCCTGAGTAGTATAGCTAGAATACCCCAACTTGCTATTAGGCCAAGATATACTCCCCACCTCTGACGAAATATCTGGCCAAATGACTTAGAGAGAAAAACCCTGTCATAAAACAGTACTACTACTGGAGCTGTAACCATAACTGGTTTACTCCCCATACCCAATGCGCATGAGACAATAGCAATAGCATACCAGATACGTCCATGGCTGGACTGGACTCCACGAATGAGGCTATATAGTGTAAGCAGGTAACACAGGCCCATGAGGGACTCAGCCCGTTGGACAATATAGGTCACGCTCTGGGTCTGAAGAGGATGGACAGTCCAGATAAGCGCAACTGTAAGCGCTAGCCAAGGCGCTGCCTTCCGGTATGGTTCTAGCCTGTTTCCATACAGTAAGCTCCTGCGCACAATTCCAAACAGAGTTAGGCCAGCTAAGATATGGATGGCCAGATTAACTACATGGTAGCCCCAGACATGGAAACCTCCCAATGCATAGTTGACTGCAAGAGAAAGATCTGTGGCCGGCCTGGGTGTACCAGCTATGACCTGCCATGGTGGCCAGATATGGCGAATACGGAGATTGTCAAGGATAGCAGGTTTGTCGTCAAAGATGAACGGACATGAGAAACTGTCATAGTAGGCAATAACCCCTGCTGCAATCACTAGCAATACACCTACGATAATGGCGCGCCGGTTTTCTGATTGACCCACACATAGCATATTAGAGTTTAGTTTATCACAAATAACCACTTTCAGCAATTATTTGATTTTTATTCTCCATTGTTCTATAATAAAGTATTGTAGGAGGTAATATAAGTGTGGAAACTTTTCTTTATTAAGAAATGGGTCTATGTACTTAAGGCGTATTTAATAAGCAAGGGGGTTAAAGATTCAAAATTTATCAGGAGCCTGCCACATAGCATCAAGAACTTTTTGACCAGGCTGCTCGCACACAATCAGCCCTTCTTAACCAAGGTCCACGGCCTGCCAATGTACATATACCCTAACACCTTCGAAACCATATGCTATCACTATCAGCCATATGAACCATTTACCACTGAGCTCTTCGAGCAAGCAATACAACCTGCCGCCACGGTTTTAGATATTGGAGCTCAATTCGGATACTTTTCTCTGATTGCAGCAAGAAAAGTTGGCCATGGAGGCTGTGTGTATTCATTTGAGCCAGCCCCAGCCAATTTTGAACTCTTGCAACGCAACATCGAACTAAACAGATATATAGATATCATCTGCGCTGTTCCAAAGGCTGTAGGTAGTCAGCATGCGATGCAGAAGCTGTTTGTGTATCAAGGCTCAGATTCCCATAGCATGTACTGCCATCCTAAAGTTAACGTGAAAAACACAATCATGGTCGAGTGTATTAGTATTGACGAATTTCTTGGCGAGCAACGCGTGGATGTCATCAAAATGGACATTGAGGGAAACGAGGCTTATGCCCTAGAGGGGATGAAAAAGACTATTGCACGGAGTAATAATCTTAAGTTATTCATTGAGTTTTCTCCAGCCAACCTCAACCGAGCAGGAGTAAAACCACAAGAATATCTCAGTCAGCTAACTAGTCTTGGCTTTGACATTAAACTAATCGACGAAAGGTCGCGTTCTTTGACTCCGATACAGAGAGATTTCGCTGTACCCAATGTTCCTATCTGGTATGCCAACCTCTATTGTACGAAAAAAAGATAACATGTTGAAGGTTTGCTTTATATCGCACTCTTTTGCAAAAGGAGGAGCTGAGCTGGCGCTTCTTGAACTCATCAGCGCCCTACAGACGCGGGGTGTTAAGTGCCATGTCATCCTGCCTTGGTGGGGGTTTCTCAACCGTACCCTGAGCAATCAAAGGGTACCTTGTGCAGTAGTTCCCTATTTGTGGTGGATGGGGAAGACCCGATCAGTATTACCACGTATAGGCCGGACTATTCTCAACCTTGCCATGTCAATCTTTGTTGCTGCGAGGATCAGACGATGGCGATGTGATATTATTTACACAAACACTATCACCGTTTGCGTTGGGGCTACTGCTGCAATGCTCTTGAGGCGGCCCCATGTTCTACACATCCACGAGTTTGGACGCGCTGATCAAGGTCTAATATTTGACTTCGGCGAGAATCTCTCTCTTCGGTTTATGAATCGCTTTTCCTCAGCTGTCATTGCTTGCAGCCATGCTGTGGCTCAAACCTTTCAGCAGCGCTTTGATCCTGGTAAACTCAAGACAGTCTATTATTCTGTCAAGATCCCTGTAACCACCTCTACTGAGCAATCGATTGCGCTAACACCCAACGATGTAGCAATTCGCTGTGTAGTGATAGCCAATCTGCAGAAGGGCAAAGGACAAGAAGATGCTATTCGTGCTATTGCCGAGCTGGTCAATGCAAAGATCTACGCTGAGCTGCTCCTCATTGGCCGTGCCACGGACTCCAATTATGCTAAATACCTGAGGCGCTTGACCACAGACCAAAACTTAGAAGGATATGTGAAATTCATTGGGTATTCAGAAAACCCTTTTCCATTCATCCAGCGCGCTGATGTAGTAGTGAGCTGCTCAAGGAATGAAGCCTTTGGTAGGGCCGCTATCGAAGCTATGCGAGCTAGTAAACCTGTTATAGGTACACGAAGCGCAGCTACTCTAGAACTTATCCGTGACGGATGGAATGGCCTGCTATACACCCCTGGAAATTATGCAGAACTTAAAGAAAAAATACAGCGCTTGTGCGAGCGCCCGGATCTCGCTCGACACCTGGGCAAAAATGGTCAACAGTGGGCTGCTAAGCAATTTACCGATCAAAAGTACGGTGAAGAAGTGATGAAAGTATTAAGAGGCGTCACCAAACAATGAACACCCTTGATTTTTTCTACTTACTCTTCCCAATATTACTGGCTGTTGTCTTTTGCCTTTCTTAGTTGGGCTAGAGTAGCTTTTAAGTTGTTATGCGCCTCGAGATAGTCGGGTTTGAGTCGGAGGGCTTCAGTATAGTGGACAATGGCTTCTGTGAGTTTACCTTGCCTAGCGAGAGCGAGCCCCATGTTGTAATGGGCTTCTACATAGTCAGGCTTGAGCTGGAGAGCCTTTTCATAGTGGGTAATTGCTTCTATAATCTTGCCCTGTTTAAATAAAGCATTTCCCAGGTTGTTGTGGGCTTCTGTATAGCTGGGTTTGAGCTGAAGAGCTTCGTTATAGTGGGCTATGGCTTCATCAAGATTTCCTTCTCTGACCAAAGATGCCCCAGGTTGCCACTAAACAGATATACAGGCCCCACCTCTGACGAAATATCTGGCCAAATGACTTAGAGAGAAAAACCCTGTCGTAAAGCAGTACTACTACTGGAGCTGTAACCCTAACTGGTTTACTCCCCATACCCAATGCGCATGAGACAATAGCAATAGTATACCATCTAAGTTTATAGCGTGACCGAGCTCCTCGGATAATGCTATAAAGGGTCGATAGGTAGAATAGCCCCATGAGTGACTCTGCTCGTTGGATAATATAGGTCACACTTTGGGTCTGGAGAGGATGAACCAGCCAGATAAGTGCAACAGAAAACGCTATCCATGGCGCAGACTGAGTATAGTGATCACCAAGGCCTTCTCCCAGCAAACTCCTGCGCACGATTCCAAAGAGTATCAGGCTAGATAAGATATGGATGGCTAGATTGACAAGGTGGTAGCCCTAGACCTAGTCTCCTCCCAATGCGTAGTTAATGGCAAAGGAAATATCTGTAATTGGCCGCGCTGTGCCAACTATAAATCTTCACAGGGGCCAGGGATGGTGAATATAAGTGTTATCAAGGATGGCTAGTTTATCATCAAAGATAAATGGGCCCTTGAAGCTATTAGAGTAGACAATAATCCCTGCCACAATAATCAGAAATGTACTCAGGATAACAGTAGCCCAGCCTTTGTTATATATCTTTCTGCTTTTTTTCTTAGTCATTAAGATGAAATCTCTGTATAGAGGGTCAGCTCTCTTACTCCTATTCTATATCTCCTGAACCAATTAATAATATCTCCATCCTTTATTTTTTTATTTCGCTTGACTTGAAATCTTTTCTTGATTATTTTTGGTAAATTTAATAATGTAAATGTATATATCCATAATAAAATAAATGGAATCTTTATTATTGATTCCTTTCTACAGAATTCACTCGCTGGTTCTATCCTTAATATCGCCCCATAAATATAAAATAAATATCTTATAAGAGTATAAACCGGTGATAAAATTAACTGTGATAATGGAAAGGTCTTGATTATCATCCAGAGCCTATTCCTTTCAATTAAATAAACTTTAAATAGTGAGATATCTTTACTTGTCCCCGAATAATGATGATAGACCCTGGCGTCTGGAACATATAGACAACCCAAACCTAGCATGCGAATCCTCAATCCTAAATCCGTGTCTTCGCAATAGGCAAAATAGTCTTTATCAAACAAACCTGCAGCAAAAACTGCATCTTTTCTATATAAAGCAGCACAGGCGCTAGGTAATAAAATCTCTTCAACCTTGTCGTACTGTCCCCTATCTACTTTTAAATAGCCTCGGCACCTTGCTATTCCATCAGGGTAGATAAGCATCCCAGCTGACTCCATCAAATTCCAATAATTATGAGATAAAATCTTGGAGGCAAACATTGCTATATCTTTTCTTTTTTCAGCAACATTTACTAAACTTTCAATCCAGTCAGGCGCTGCTATCGTATCATTATTTAATGTGGCTATATATTTACCTCTCGAGGCCTTGATCCCAATATTATTTCCTTCGGCAAACCCAAGGTTTCTCTTATTTTTTATAATTTGGATTTCTGGATAGTTTCTTTTAATAAACTCTACTGAATCATCGGAAGAGCCATTGTCTACAACTATTAGTTCAATTTCCTGATAGGTCTGTTTTTTAACAGAGGTGAGGCACCTCTCTAAATACCTCTCTCCATTCCAATTCACTATAATCACTGAAACAATAGGATCTCTCATTATAATTGTTTAATATCTTAGCTTTATCAAGTGTTTTCTAATACCCGAAGAAACAGCCTCATATTTATCTCTTGCGCCAAATGCGACACCATCCTTAACCAGTATATCAGACGATACTGGATCTCCAAATTTTATCTTTATAAGGATGAGCCTTGCATTGCCTCTATTATTTGTGTGGCATCTATTAGGTATGATCCTCGCCCTCCTTCTCGACATCTTGGCTCCATCAGCTTTTCCGCCTGCTACCATCTGAATGCCATCCCTCCTCCTGCATATCTCTCCTTATCACTCAGGATAGATTCTATATAGGCGAGCCCCTTTCTGTCAAAGATCTCCTTTGTCAAGTGCCAAGGAATACCCCGATGCCAAGCATCGGGGCTTGCTCCCTTATCAACCAATCCAAACCCCCTACAGTTGTATGGAATTATTGAAATTCCATACAAGGCCTTAGCTCCTTTACGATCTTTTCAAAGGCACCATCGCCGTCAAACACAATGCCCTTTATGCCGAGTTTAGCTGCTGCATCAACCAAATCTCTTCTATCGTCTATGTAAAAGGCCCTGGAGGCCGTGGTCCTGGCAGACTCTAAAGCCCTTCTGTAAATCTCAGGATCCGGCTTTCTATGCCCCACCTCATAGGAAAGCACCAGCTTATTAAACTCGCCAAAGATATCCATCC
>JAHIPS010000053.1 GCA_018902915.1 Candidatus Omnitrophota bacterium
CCTGGAGCAATTCTCCGCTTGAGGCAACCACAAAGGACAGGAACACCTCCCCCTCGCCCAGGCCTCTCCTCCTGGGGTAATTCCTGTCTGCCTGCTGACGTATCCTTTCTCTGACTGCCCGGTAGTAACTTATGTACGTTGCCCTTTTTGCCTCATCTATTTCTTCATTGATAACTGTCTCGAATTTTTTCTCTTCTACCTTCTTGCCCGGGACAATACGCCTTGCCTCTGCCATGGGCTTTGCTTGCTTGCCCGCAGCTGGCTTGGCCGGTTTAAGTATGTCCTCTTTTTTTATCTCGGGTAATTTCCTGGCTATCGGCTCGGCCCTTTTCCTGGCCATTGTCTTTTTCTCCGGCATCTCCTTTATCTTATAATATGTGATCTTCAGGCTTTCCATGGATCTCTTGCTGGGCAAAAACGGCATGACCGGAATGCCTAAAAAAAACACAGAGTGCGCCAGGATAGAAATCAGCAGTGCTAGTTGAAGGGTCTTATTATCAGCCATTTGTCTTTATAATACCAACTGTGCCTTGATTTGTCAAATCCTCCGCAGGGTTTACATTTAAGTCAATGACATAAGTGTAAACCCTGGCAGCATTGCTAGAATCTGTAACTTGCGCCTATCTCAAAATTGCGCCCAGGGGCAGGATAAAAATCCCTTAATGTTGAGCTATCGCTTTTTACAACATATGTATAATATTTCTCGTTGAAAACATTATTGATGCCTGCAAAGATCTCTAAATTATCTTTCTTGTAAGCTAGCTTACTGTCAACAATAAAATAATCTTTTACCTTGGCTGTTTCATGTCTTGTATCATTGATAGCATATCTATCGCCAACATATTTGAATAATAGAGAGATGTTGTATTTTTTTAAGAATCCTGCATCGATGGCTGTATTGAATAAATGGCGCGGGACCATGGGTATGTCATTACCTGCATAATCGCCTCCTATAAACTTTGGCTCTAGATATGCATAGTTAATCTTTAGCCCCAGTTTATCAAGTAAAGGGTCATCCAGAAACTCCAGTAATTCCATTAGATCTGCAGTCAATGTCAGATCAATGCCCTTTCTTTCTGTCTTACCATAATTATCATTCCTTCCAAAGGCCACGACATAAGGATCAAAATATATCTCATCCTTCAACTTTATAAAATATGGAGTCGCGCTTACTAACAAGGCATCGCTAAATTTATGCTTGACCCCAAATTCATACTGAACGCCTGTCTGTTGCCTTAAATTTGTGTTCAATCCTGAATCGGTACTATACCATTCGTCTGTGGCAAGGAATCTAAAAGACTCCTGAGCGTTTAAATGTAGATTTGAACCACTGGCATATTCATATCTAATGCCACCCATAAAGACAGACTCGCTTGGATGCGTTGTCTCATAAGTAACAGTAGCTGCTTTCTGGTCAAATCTATATTTCGCCTTCTGATAGCGCGCCCCAGTATTTACAAATAAACCCCTTAAAAGCTCATAATCTGAATAACCATAAAATCCCAGTTCGTCTTTATAAATAATGATGTCATCTGTGCTAATCATTACGCCTGCACCGCTGCCATCAATGGTATGCTCAACGTCGTAATAATCAATGCCCACGACAAAGCTAAATCCCCGATCAGCAATATTCCCATCGTATGTATATTTCGCATTAACCCCTTGTGTGTCTATCTTGTATTTAGTGGCTCTGCTACCCCAAACGTCGTAGTCAAATAGCGAATATGCATCTCTGTTTCGGTAAAATATATCGATATTAAAAGAGGTAGCCTCTGTAACATCAAACCATGGCCTGGCGTCCAGCGACAATTTAACATGTCTATCTTTCGTAGACGCGAAATCGTTCTCATTTGCTGAGCCGCGTCTTCCAAATTGCGTCAACTCGCCCTGGTCATTAAGCGCTCCTGGCATGCCATAATCATCTTCATGCCACCCGGACGTAAGATCCAATGACAGATTTTCAGATACCTCATAACCTATTCTACTATTATAATCCTTGGTAAGCATATCGCTGTTAGAGCGGTAACCACTGGTGTTATAATATCTAGAATATAAATAATATGACAGCTTATTGTTGTCTCCTGAAATTTCTATATCTTCCTGGTGCATATTATAACTTCCATATTTTGCGCTCGTCCTTCCAGACATAGGACCCTGGCCCTTTTTGGTTATAATATTAACTACCCCTCCTACTGCATTGTCTCCATATAAAACTGATGCTGCGCCTCTTATGACCTCTATCCGCTCTACGCTCTCCAACGGTATCTGTATCCAGTCTGGCCCTGAGATATCTATAGAATTGACCTTGCGTCCATTTATTAAAACCAGTACATTGTTGACAGAGGTGTCAGCAAATCCTCTTATGTCAACCTTTGTCGTCTTGTCAGTACTAGAGCTATAGACGCTTATCCCAAGTTCTTCCTTTAGGATATCCGGAACATATCTCGCACTGGAAGATTCTATTCTTTCCGCATCTATTACAGTAACATTTGATGCAGTCCGATAGCCCTCTTGTGTCATTCTTGCCGGCGTGACCACGATCCTCTCCAGCTCAA
>JAHIPS010000054.1 GCA_018902915.1 Candidatus Omnitrophota bacterium
CAACTGTCCTCTTTGTCTTTGTCAGGTTCTTGAATCCTTCAGGAGTGACTGTTCCTACATCACCTTTGTCCTTACCTCCTTTGACTGTAGCCACGGCGCCCTGCATCGGCGTGAGCCTATTCTCATTCTTGCTATCTTTGTAAAAGTAAGAACCTGCTTCAAACTCGACTTTGACGTCTTTACCTGAGAGATCTTTAACAATCATGGTGACCTTTTCCTCAGAGACAAATAATTCATTTTCTTTTATATCAAGCTTATCTGCAAATTTTACTATTGTTAATCGTGTAAATTTAAATTTTTTGCCGTCAACCTTTACTGACACTGGTGATTTTGACCTTTCTATTTCAAATACACCATCTAAAACATCCTCTAAAAACTTGGCGTTTTCTTTATTGCCTATGAAATTCTCAGACTGTATGGTTTCTATAATCTGGGTGAGCGCCTTCTTGGCTATTTGTGGATTTGTCTCAAGATTATCTTTGATAGTTTCTTTTATTAAACTTACGATATTATTTTTAAGGTTTTTTACAAGCGCAGCTTTTGTCAGACTGCCATCCGCTTCTAGTTTTTTGCCTATCTTATCCATTGCCTTTTTAAGAAGCATGAGAATGCCCGCACCGAGATTTCCTCTGCCTATTGCCTCTTTGAAATATTCCTTGAATTTGGCCTTTAGTTCCTTTAGTTCCTGAGAAAGCTCGCTATATTTGATAGTAAGTATCTCCTCAATAAGCGCATCTATTGCTTTGTCTTTTTGCTCTCCAAACTTTTCATCAAACGCCTCCCTTTCTGTCTCTTGTTTTTTGAGAGACTCCTCGCTCAGCATCATCTTCGCTCTCTCAACCTTGTCAAAGTTAATAATCTCGGTATTTAGCCTTTTATCCCTATCTATCCAGTTCTTAACCTCTGAGATTTCTTTTATGACTTTCCCTCCCTTTTGATTCCTAATGCGCAGTTCTACAATGTTTAACCTGCCCTCACTATCAGTTGCCTGATCGATCAATGAAAGAGTAACCTCCCCTGTATCTTCATCCAGCTTTGAGGTAAATTCACCATATTCTATGACCTGTTCGATATAATTTCTCTCTCCTTTAGTAATTTCTACATTACTTGATCTCAGATAGTCCTTTATCTCTTGTTTCATGGCTTCAGTAAGTATTATAGAGAGACTTGAGCCTGTTGGGGTCAAGGTGTAAATCCCTACCAGTTCATCCTCACCTTCATCATCTGTTGCCAAGAAGCTAGCGCGTTCAACTTCACCAAAGATATTGTAGCTTAGGCCGATAAATTTTATTTCTTTATTTACAATAGTTGATGCCTCGGCAATCTTTTTCTTCAGATCTTTTTCAGCTTTTTCAGGCAGTATCTCTTTGGTCCCTACTGAAACCCTAACATAAATGACCTTTTTCTTATTAGAAATTGCTCTGAGTCTTTTAACTAAGAGAGAATCGGCTTCATTCACTTCATTATTATAAGTTATCTTTTCATTTTTCAGATCTACAGAAAAGCTATATTTCCCGAACTCCTTTTTGTCAACAACACCGGAGAGAGAAAAGGTTATGATGTTATTCGTGCTATCTATGCCCATAGAAACCTTTATTGTATCCTCGTTCAATCCCTTTTCCAGAGATTCTAGATTTATGCCCAATGCCTGTAAAAACCCTTGAGGTAAAAAATTTACTATCGAGTAGAATATAGATGCTGAGGCATCTTTGGAATAGGCTGCTCTATCTTTTGACTGTTTAATGGAAATAATACCACTACGGCCTTTTGTCCCGGGCTTTCTTATAATAGTTGTGGTTAGGGTAATGCTGCCATTAACATCTTTGACCTCCTTTATCCTCACTTCGCTGTACAAACTGGCATTGTCAACAACAATATTGCCTGAGAGAGTATTGTCCTTCTTACCATACTGATCATTAAGTGTAAGCTTAGGCTGACTGGGTATGAAGAAATTCATCAAAGAGCGCTTTATAAGTATTCTTCCTAATTGATACCTTAACTTAACATCTCCCCATGCCTTATTGCCATCTTTATCAGTTTTTATATCATGCCAATCCTTAAATCTAGAGTGGTAAGAATAATATGCATCCACGGCTATGGCAATAAATGTATTGAGATAATTAAAGGTGTATATAACTTCCATGCCGCCGCCAGGCTTAGTACTGGTTCCTCTGGAATCAATATTGAGATTGCCTATAACTGCCATCGCAAGATAGAGAGGTTTTAGATAATCCGGCGTGTCTTTATCTGAGAGCTGATCAGTCCCTATCTGGGCCATTGTGTCAAATACTGCGTTATTAACAGAGGCCTTAAAATTCTGGACTGTGAAGCGGCCTTTAAGGCTGAAATCAGCTTTTATCATTTCCCATACATTCTTTTTTGTGCCTGCCTGAGAGGTTCCGCTTTTCAACCAACCTATTTTTTGCATGGCCTTATTTATAACATCCCCCAATAACCTTACACTTACAACTATCACAATTATGGCGAGTAGGCTTAAAGGGTCATTAAAAGGATTGTCCTTGAAACCCGAGGCAGCCCATAATATAAATCCAGTAGCAGCGACCTGTAAGCCGGTTATAACTACTTCTCTTGTGATCTTAAGTCCTATCCCGGCTTTCTCGACAGCCTTTTTGCCCAGGCCGAGCTTATCCATCAATCCCTCGGTAAACCCGTCAATGATCTTACCCAAAATTGCAAAGGCATAGCCCTTTGCAAGTTCTTCAAGATCGAATGCATCACCAAAGTCCTCTCCATCTATGAGCCACCTCTTTGCTCCCTGCGCCAACCATCCGCCCACAGGACCAAGAAAGCCATAAACAACCGCCCAGAATACTGTCTTTGCGATCTTCTCGAATGTCCATTTTTCTTTGGACCATACGCCCTTATCATCGTTTCTCTTTCCAGCAAGGACACCGCTCTTATCATAGTCATAATAAGTGTAATATGTCCCGCCGCCCTCTGACTTATCATTTTCCCAGTCACCCCACGTAGCGATTTTAATAAGCCATCCTGTTTCTGGATCGCGCTTATAACTATTGCTTATAGGTTCGCTTTCACTACCGTCTCTTCCGTCACCGCATTTTACCTTGTTATTTTTTCTATATTGCCTGTATGAGCTTTCTCTGTGGCTTGTCAGCTCTCCGTTTCTGTTATATACCATCTCCCACTTATCGACTACATACCATAGGCCTTGATCTTTTTTGGCATCTTTAGGATCTGCTCCTGTCCCGCTTTCAGAGCCATAGCCATACTGAGTAGAGACAGCAACGAGTCCCAGGGCATTATATCCAATCCCCATCCTCCAGAATTCGTAGACATAGCCATTTACGTTGCCTTTTTCGTGGAAATTAACAAGCTGGAGCCTCGAGTTATAGGACATATCATCCTGCACAGAGCTAAAAAATACACCTGGACAAACATAATCAGGGTTAGCGCCTAAGAGCATATTATCTTCATTCTCCCAGACATTGTTATCATCATCAACATAACCAAGTATCTCGTAAAATCTACCTCCGTCAGTATGCTTATTATAATATGCATACATATAGCCTATTAACTTATTAGTGGATTCGTCATATACTGCATAACATTCCTTTCCCTCAATTGTGCAAGTTTCACTTTCATCTATACGCCAGTTAGAAGGCCAGCGGTTCGCATAATAAGCATAAATCGCGTATTTAGCAAAAATCATATTATCTGAAAAATATTCTCCAGTTTTCCCATTACTATCTTTGAAATCGCTCGGAGTCAGAACACTCTGTCTCCAGCCGGACCTTGAGTTCCAGCTCACCACACCTGCTGAATTATATTCAAATGCCGAACAGGTATAATATCTCTGCCGATTTTCAGGATCAATGCCATCTTCCAGAGTCCCTACCATCTGGCCGGAGCTATCATAGAAAAACCGCTGGTGTTTATAATAACTTTCGTCACTATCCTCATCTATCCCTGTATCACCATCTCTTCCGCGGACCTGAACCACATTATCCTTATCCAGCCATTTATACAGGATGATCTCTGAATCCATGCTTATGAGCTGGTTAAACGCGTTATACTGCATATTTGTTTCTTCGGTTATGGACCATTCATCTATCGTAACATGCTGGGAGTTCCAGTTATTTTTACCAACCCAGCAGGAACCTTTTCTGGTAGTCTCTGTTCTCTTGGAAATTATCTGGTTCCTATTATTATATTTAATATCAGTGACTATATTGACTGTAACAAGCTTATCCTGTTTTATGCTTTCTTTATAGGAAGTCATCCTGCCGTATTCGTCGTATCCTATACCACTCATATATGATACGGTCCTGTCATTTAAACCGCTGGTATCTATACTAGGCCTCACACCTTCTGCTAAGAGATACTCAGTTTTACTGACCAATTTGTTCAACAGGATTAGATATTTTATTATTTCTTTTGGGGTGATTTTTCCAACCTTTATTTTTCCTGCATACCAAGTTAACAGTCTCCCTAACTCAGGATTCTCTGCAAGAAGCCACTTCCAGAGCGCCTTTTCTTTCTCTTCATCACTCATCTTATTCCATTCATCAAGAGTATATAAATAGCCCTTCTTATAACTTACGATATAATGACCAGCCATCTCCCAGATTTCGATGCCTGTGTAAAGCTTAACCTTTTTATAGAAAATACTGTGTTCGGAACAGTTCCATGCTGAAGAAGCGGTCTCTGAACGGGTCTTTTGTTTATACCCTATGAGGAAACCACCTGACTGATAGAGATGCGCCCATTCAATAGTTTCTAAATGCTGGTCAAGATAGACCTTGCGGAGTGAACAGTTAAAACCCTGATCCACTACATCATTGCCATTTATATCCTTTTTAGATATCTTTCCGCCCCAGAGAAGCGTCATGAGTTCCTGCTCATTAATTGATACACTTGAACCATCTTTTAAGGTAACAGTGATCTTAAAACCCTTCAGGTCTTCACCATATATATCTTTAAAATACTCTAGAATCGCATCCACCCAGAAGTCATAAGGAGAATCATTGGTTAATGTCTTTCCCCTCCTGCTCTTATAAAATGATACAAGGGCCTTTCTTGATATCCCAAGACTCTCTAATACATCGTCGATATCTGCGAGATTCATCCAGCATTCACCATTGCGCCATACTGTTATAGTCCTGGGTTTACCATCTTCATTTTCAAGAAGCCTTCCTGTTGTAAGATCATAGTTATTCTCTACCCTGATCCTCTCGATCATGTAAGAATAACTACCTGGATTTTGAGGGTCTTCTGTCTTTTTAAGAACTATCTCGTCCTGGATACGACTCTGGGCCTTGCCGTTTATGATCTGGAAGGTAATAGTGCCTGTATAATCCTGGCCTTCTTTAACTATCCTTATAAGCTCTTCTAAGTCATCTCTTGTGACTCTTAAAGTAACTGCGTCCTCGCCGCTTCCAAAGATTATATCAATCCGCGGTTCGCCATAACAAGAGTTTATCTGATTTGAAAATTCTTCCCAGGAAAGACCTGCATCACCAGTTGTGCTGAAATTATTACCTTGATTTGGATCAGAATTGGCTCTAGCATCCTCTGCCAGTCCCTGCTTTATTGACTGATAATCGCTCCATGCCGCAGAGATTACCTCGTCTCCAAAATCATTGCCTGCTGTATCCTGCCATGCCTGCCATGAGTCATGGCCATGTCTTTGAGCAAACTCATCCAGGGTCTCACCATGATCAAGTATGCCTAAATCCTGAAACGTCCTTAGTAATTCCTCTGGATCATATTCTGCTGCCTCTGCAAACAATTTATCGAGATCCAGGCCTTTATAGTGATTTATTACATTAACAAAATTGGGAAGATTCCAGACGTCTTCCGTCAACAGGTCGCCTTTAACCCATGACTTTAGATGGTCAGGGTCTGCGTCCAGTAATGTTTGATCTGCCTCCCAAACTTGCGTGTTTATCTTGGCTGTTGCTGATTTTAAAATACCACGCCAGATGCCTGCCTCTCCTCCTGCAGACCATGTCAGATTTAATAAAAATCTATATAGCTTTCCTGCTGATACCGAGGGATCACCTGCTCCCCAAGCGGTCATAGTTCCGAGCATCTCTTCCGTGATGCCTATTCCTTTAAGCAGATGAGCGGCTTCTTCTTCCGTAGAGACAATACCCTTCTCGATCAAAAGCCGGCATAGATAATTCCACAGCGGCATTGTGCCGTCATAGTTCAGAAAATCTTCCCTGCTGATTCCCAGAGAATTAAGGCCATAGCGGCAATAGGCATCAACCTGGTTTTTTTCTTCATCTGTAAGATTAGAATAATCCTTATTGAATAAAATCCCGGCAATTTCATTCCGGGTCTCCGCACCTGTCGTGTAATCATACGTAACCTCGGTCACTATTTCTTTTATGCCCCAGTCGGAATTGGATATGCCTGTATTATAATAAGTGGAAGTAGTTTTACTGTATTCGATCTTTGCCCTGCCGTCCCACAGGATATATCTCATTTCAGTTTCAGAGGTATTTCTATTGCCTAATATATCAGTTGCGCCCCACAGACCAATGCCGCCTTCTCCATCAGACCTGAATTCTTCAGGCCTTTCTTCTGGTATAATTGACTCACCTTCTACCTTCCAGATGATACCTCTATATACCTTTCCAGTACCAGGATCTATAAAATCAACACCTGAGAGGACATATTGGTCTGTGCCTTTATCCCCACCCCTGTTCAGCCTGACTATATCTCCATCTTTCTCAACTGTTTCAGACCCGTCTGTATAGTAATAGGTCGTTGTATTCTTGGAATACACATTATCTCCTGTAGGGCCTTGTCCGCCGATTGTCTCTGTAATGCTCTCTTTTACAAGCGCCTTTCCAGCGATTATGACATAGGTATTTGTGATGTAGGATGTGGATTTATTGCCAAAAAAATCAGTGCCTTCTGAAATACCTATCCCGTGATCCCAATCCTTAGCCCATGTCACTTTCTTGAGAAGGCCTACATAGCCCTGCGCGTAAATAGCCTTGTCAGCCTTCTGCTTAACCTGCTCAGGCACAGCTATGTTGCCCCACACATCTGTCTCGCCCCACTTTGTATATTCGTATGTTACCTTCTGCTGGGTCTTTGTCCATGAGCCATCAAGAGAGCTTCCAAGAGTTTTTGATTCAGAGATTTCGACTTTTACTTCGCCATTATCCGTTAATATATAGGTATTGTGCGTCACAGTGAGCGACATATTGCCGAAGACGTCGCTTGAGATGGTTATGGAACCGCCGCCTGGTAAGCCGTATTGAGGATTATTGCTTGAGAACGAAGAATCAAGCCGCCAGAACGTCTCGGTAATGACAGTGTAATCGAAAGCCGCATTTACAAAAGGCCTCCATTCCGTCATAAAGCTATCTTTATTCGCGGCTAAAAGTAGTACCTCTCGCCAGAGGTCCATCTTAAACAAATAAACATCATCGCTATCTATCTTTCCATCGTTGTTAAGATCCTTGTTTGCATCCTGCAAATACTCCAATATCTCATCATCTGTTACCACACCATCGCCATCGCTATCAAGGCCATAAAGTTGCACAAGATTATCCATAAAATTATCCATATAATCTTTCCATATCGCATCCAGGACTACTTCTGTGAAATTTCCTCCTTCCTGCTTAACGTAATAGTACCAGTCCTTAAAACTATCAAAGCCATGACGCTTGGCAAAATCATCAAGGTCTTCATTGGCCCCGAGTATGCCCAACGACCTTAGTCTTTGAACAAGCTCTGCTCTGGGGATATCTCCCTCGGTTCTTGAAACTATATTTTTGAAACCTGCTAAGAATCCCGCGCTAAATATGACAACTATATAACCCCACCATGAACCTGCGCCAAATGCATTGTCATCTGAAAACGCAACAGCCACATCCTTTTTACCTATAAGAACAGCCTTTCCAGTTACACCTGTCCTGGTATTTGTGTGTTCGCCATAGATATTTTCTACCTTGCTTATGGTTACTGAGGGCGAGCCGTCCAGAGATTGGCCTGTCGTAACCGCGGTTGTATATTGCGGTTTCCACTGGCCGCTTTCGAGCGGCTCAGTGCCATAGTCATTCTGGGTAAGCGTAGTGCTGATATTTCCGAACAGGTCTCGGCCCACTGAGAGACTTCCGCCAAAACCTGTATCAGGATCCTCTACTACTTTTGTAGAATATATATTGCAGCAATTTAACATGTAGGCCGTAAAGCCGCATACATCTACGAGGAAATCCCAGATAGTTGTGCCTGCTGTCGCCCCGCTAAAACCAAACGTAGTCTTAAGATAATTCCAGATAGTCCCGAGGCCTGCGTCTGGCATATCTACATCTAGCGCCTTGCCTAAATCGAGCGGCGCGTCATATACCTTTATAATAGCGTAGTATTCTCTTTCGCTGAATGAGTCCTCGCCAAATAAAGCCCTCGAGGATTTACCATAATCATAGTTTAACGTGCCAAATGTGTAAGACTTTGAGCCATCTATAGAAGAGCTCTGGGTAACAGTAAATGCCTCTATTACAACTGCCTTGCCGGCTACTATATTATAGGTATTGATCGTTACAGAAAGGTAGCCATTACCAAATACATCGGAGCCCTCTGTCTTGCTATAGCCAGAGGCGCTTTTGAGCATGCCTTTGCGAGTCAGCGAAGTCTCAATCCAATCTATCTCATCATCTGAAAGTTCTATCCAATTCTTGCTCAGCATGGCCTGTGCAATTTTATCATTTACCTGTTCCTTTTGCGTATCATTAAGCTGATCATAATCTAAACTAAACAGAGACTGTGCAATATCATTGCGCTCCGTACCTTCAAAATAATCATATGTTACATAGCTATCTGTAGTTGAGGTAGAACCATCTAAGTTTGACCCTTCAGTATGCGTATGGCTGTATGTTACAAGCGCCTTATTTGCGACTATCCAGCCATATGTATTTCTGGTTATGGAAAAATAGGTATTTCCGAAAATGTCTGTCCCTTCAGTAGTAGCATATGGGGCAATAACTGTTTTATATTCAATGCCTGTCGATTTTCCTTTCTTTACTGGTAATGCGTCATCTACTGGCCTCTGGACAGGTGTTGCATCTTTGGCCTCTGTAACTCCCCAGATTGGCCGAGACTCTTTAGTTATTACACCATATATGCTTTTTACACCAGAGCGTGTTGTATAAGAACTGCCTGTTACATCGCTACCCTCTGTCACGCTGTAACTCCATGAATATTCCATTACCCATGGATCAACAGCCTGCGGGATTCCTAAAAATGCCTTTTGTTCAGGCTTTAATTTGCCGTATTTATTCTCAACCGTGGAGGTTGTAGTAAAATCAGACCCGAACATGTCACCGCCCCGCGTAACAGAATGTGTTGTGAGCGCTTTTGGAGTACCTATGGATACAGACAGCCACTCTGTAGTGATAGAAAGCGTGACACTTGTAGTGCCCCACATGTCAGTACCGATAGTAATAGTGTCTGCATCGCCATAGCCTGGGACATCGAAATTCGGGGTGCCGTCCTGATTTAGCACACCAAGATGCATGAGAATATTGCTTATCTCATCTTTCTCTGCCTGAGTAAGGTTATCCCATTCCTTGCCAAATACAATCTTGCCATACTCGGCCTTAATCTTATCAATATCCAGAGTGCCTGTTATCTGATGGTCAAATCCCCAGTAATAACGTCCTGAATCATGAGGCTTTACGTTATTGTAATATGTGGCGCTTGAAAGGGTAATCTGCGCGCCGCCAAATGTATCTGTGAGGGTGAAAGAGTCAACCTTGTAAGAATACAGCACCAACGGATCAACACCGGCTGGGATATCTAATTTATCCATTATATCCTCGGCATTTGCAAGCTCAGATATATGCTTGTAGGTATTCTCGGTGGTTGATGTAGTCACATAGCTTGAACCAAACGCATCTATGCCGATTGTCTTGGACTCTACCTTTAACCAGAAGACCTTGTTGGCGTAAATAATTGCCTTCTTTCCATCTACTTCGAGATAACTTGTAACTGTAACGCTTCTTCCACCCCATAAATCTTGGCCAAATGAAACAGAGCCGGTCGTTATCCCGCTAAGATCTGAGCAGCCATGCTTTTCAAAATAATCGCTATAATCTGCGATAAAATCATCTCTCTCAACAGGACTAGCAAATAGTTCTGTAAAGACATCCAAGTCATTGCTTAATTCAAGGGCTTTTGGAGCCTGATCCTTTATTAATCCCCAGTATTGAGTGCCTTTTTCTGTCTGGACATCATTGTCATACTCGTAAGCGGATATTGAATATACATCGCTTCCAAAGATATCCTGCGAATGGTTGGCAGTGTAAACCTCGTAGCTATCAAGCAAGGTGATGTCCTTCATGGTAAGGCCGTTTATGCTAACAGTTGTTTTTTCATAGTTATTTACCGTGGCGGTTATAGAGGTATAGAAGCTACCGAACGCATCCCAGCCCTTTGTGGTGTTGACGGGCTTTAAGAAGAAGGCCCTGTTTGCAACAATAATATAGACGTCTCCCTGTCCGAGCGTCTTTTCTTCATATCTTGTAAGCGTGACGCTCTTTGCACCCCATAAATCTGTGCCTACTGAGATGGAGCCTTGGAAGACTTCTGCATCTGGAAGGGTATCTTCAGGGAAGCCATGTTTTGCCAGGAATTCTATGGCCTCTTCTTCTGAGAGGCCTACTTTTGGATCTGTCAGTGCATCTATTAAGCCTTTATAGGTATAGTTATTGTATTCTGCCTTTACTAGGCCAAAATAGTCTCTATTCTTATAGGTGTCTTTACCGTTTGTATAGCTAATGTTACTGAATGAATATACATCTCCTCCGAAGATGTCCATTGAAGTTGAGAAGGTATCTACAGTGTAGTCTTTTAATACAAAGACCTTCATCTTGAGGCCGTTTAGGTCTATTTCTGTTAATAGATTTGGATCAGAGTAGTTGTTTAGGGTGGTGGTGTTTGTTATGTACTGGCTTCCGAAGGCATCGTAGCCTGCTGTATCCGAGATTACTGTCTCATAAAAGACACGGTTTGCGTAGATTATACGGTCTTTGTTTTCAGTGATGGTGACGCTCTTTGCGCCCCAGAGGTCTGTGCCGAATGAGATATTTCCCTTGAGAGCGCCTATGCCGCCGATCTTTCCGAGGAGGG
>JAHIPS010000055.1 GCA_018902915.1 Candidatus Omnitrophota bacterium
AATTTGATACATTAAATCCCTTCCGGTTACGGAAGGCTATTGAATCAAAGTTAAAGAGAATATTCGATTGCTTAAACCGATGATTTATTCACAATATAAACATTATTCACAAAGAGAAAAAGTCGCCCAAAAAGAGAAAGTTACTACTACTGCTACTACTAAGAGTCAACAAAGCTTCGGTAACATTTATTTATGAGTCATTAGGTTCGGTGAGGACTTTTAGGGGAGGGTATCACAAATAAAAATCCCCTTTCCCTTTCCCTCTCCCCTTTCAGGGAGAGGGCAGGGTGAAGGGGACTGCAGCATTATACAACCAATCAGTTATTTTCCCTTTAACTTACTAACGAAATCTCCCATCATCTTGCCTGCTAAATCCTTTGAACCAAGGCCCACTGCTATTGCAACAGCAAGGCCTATTGAAGCCAGGATAATGTTTATGGCAAGATTCAATACAGATGAGGCGATATTCAGCTGCTCCAGTGTTATCATGATCGCAAAGATCATAATAACTGTCTGCGTAAGCTGGCCTAAAAACTTTGCCTGTGTTATGCCAGCGTTACTTGAGGCAGTCCGGACTATTGTACCTATCATGCTCGAGAAGAATATACCGAGCGACAGTATAAACATCGCTGCGATCACATTAGGTATGTACATTATCACCTTGTCCAAAAGGGATGCTGCAACAGTCATTCCTAACGCATTCAAGGCAGTCATAAACACCATTAACATGATAAGCCAATAGATAAGTACGCCTATTAATTCAGACAGTGTCTGCCTTATGCCGCCCCTTCTCAGGATATCTCCGAGGCCTGCCTTTTCGGTTGCTGTGTCCAGCTGGATCAGCTTCAAAAGCTTTACCACAACATTCTTCAGCATCCCTGCTATTATCCAACCTATAATAAGTATAACAAGGACACCTAAAAGCGTTGGTAAAAAGCCAGCCACCCTTGCCAGCATTGCTGTTACTGGCTCCATTACTACTGCATTCCAATCCATATATACCCTCCCTTCTTTATAAAAAAGAACTATACCCTATGAACACGAAATCGTCAAGGGCAATGCGAATTGTTTTTACTTCGAAGACTTGCCCTGCTTGGCCACGCTCTCCATGGCCTTCTTGACCTTCTCAGGGTCACCCAGATAGTAATGTTTGATAGGTTTTAGATCAGGGGTAAGTTCATATATTAAAGGTATGCCAGTGGGGATATTTAGCTTTACTATTGCCTCATCAGAGACATTGTCCAGATACTTCACTAACGCCCTAAGGCTATTGCCATGGGCAGCGATTAGCGCTTTTTTCCCTGATTTTATGGTAGGTGTAATTGTTTTATGCCAGTATGGTAAAAATCTCTCCACTGTATCTTTCAGGCACTCTGTCAAAGGTATGTCCTTCTCATCCATCCCTTTATATATAGGGTCATTTCCTGGATATCTTGGATCAGCCTTTTCTAATGCAGTGGGCGGGACATCATAGCTTCTCCGCCATATAAGCACCTGTTCGTCGCCAAACTTCTTGGCCGTCTCTATCTTGTTAAGTCCCTGCAATGCGCCATAGTGTCTCTCATTTAACCGCCACGATCTATAGACTGGTATCCACATTAGATCCATCTCATCCAGCGCAATCCACAATGTCCTTATGGCTCGCTTCAATACAGATGTAAATGCAATATCAAAAGTGTAGCCTTCTTTCTTCAAAACCCTGCCAGATTCCTTTGCCTCTTCTATTCCCTTACTGGACAAATCCACATCTGTCCAGCCAGTAAATTTATTTTCCTTGTTCCATATACTTTCCCCATGCCGCAAAAGCACAAGCTTGATATTCCCCATAATATTCACTATACACCACCTCTCATAAAAAATCAATTATAATTGAAAGAAAATTGAAAGAAAATCGCCTTACGGGGATAAATTACAGGAATCAATCTTTTATTACAAAGTAAGTAAATATAAAATTTTTTCTTGCATTTCCATGCTTTTATGGTATACTTTGATTAGGAAAGAAAGATTAAGGGGGTGTGGAAAATGGCTGTTAAAAAAGAGAATGTAACTTTTAGAATAGACCATGGGTTGAAAAAGACCCTGGAGATTATTGCTAAAGAGGAAAGGCGCAGTTTCAGCAATCAGATTAGTGTAGCTCTTGAAGAATGGGCAAAAATAAAGGATGAATTACACCCTCAATTTATTAGAGATATCAAAGAGGCGCTCGAATCAGGAAAGCCTGAGCCAGTTTGGAAAGGATAATAATTGAATTTTAGCCCACCTTACGGACAGAAAGCTTATCCTAGATATAATCATACCAAAAAGAAATTTCCTCCTCTCTTTAGAAAGAAGTTAAATGAAGCAGAAGATGAAATAGCGATTAACCCTTTTATAGGTGAGGAAAAAACAGGCGGCCTGAAAGGAATAAGAGTATATAAATTTAAGCTATTTGACCAGAAGATATTATTAGCTTACCAGATGGATAGCCATAGAAAAGCAGTTATGTTTGTGGCTGTAGGCGGTCATGAAAATTTTTATAGAGACTTAAAGCGATATTCAAGATAGCCGCAGCGCCTTGCCCTGCTAATATGATGCATATGGCGCCATAAGATGAGACTGTTGAAAAAGTCATTCCCGCATCCCTCTTGTCATTCCCACATCCCTCTTGTCATTCCCACGAAAGTGGGAATCTAAAAACTCAGCTACGATCCCAGGCATGTCTCTTTATGGAATAGGCTGCCTCAGCCATGGGAGAGAGGGCCTATCCACAAGAGGCCATGCCCTGAGAATAACTTTATACCCCTGATAGAATTGCCTCTGCTAACTTTGGATCTAAATTAGAAATTGTATCCAATCTTGCTCCGAACACATTAATCTTATTTAACTTAATTGCAAGATTTACTTTGGCATTTATGCGTTCTATTTTATCAAATCTTTTTAAACATCCATCCTCACCAACAACAAATATCTCCACAACATCATCAATATCATCTGTAAAACTAAAATCTACATCTCTTAACCTATCCGCCTCACCTCGATCCTGAGCTATTATAACAATCCTATTATGTCCCCTAAGCCCATTGATCTCTTCCTCATATTTACCAGGCTCCAGCAATACATTGCGCGCCAAGAATACAAACACATGCTTCATCTTTTCTTCGTCGGTAAGATATTGGCCAAGATCAATCTTTCCAGCAGAAACAGTCTCTATCTCATCACCATCTACCCTTGCTTGTGTTACTTCTGCGCCTTTCACCAACGGCCATGTGTGGCTATCTTCTTCATTCATTCCAATATCCTCAGGCCTCAAGATATCCCACCCAGGCGCTTCATCACTATCTGCGCCAATGACTAAAAGGTGATTCCCTAACTCATACATCCTGGTATTGCTTTTGGATTGATAGGCCTTTGTCTTTATCTTGACTTTTATACCCTTATCCACTGCCTGGCCAAGCGCCCTAATCAACTCATGGTAGTCCATCATGGCATCTTTGATAATCCTCTGAGATAAAAATGAGGGCTGTATTATTATAACCTCCATAAAATCATCTATTGATAGATCCATGAATGCCTGGGACATATCAAGGCACAAGTCGCTAATAGATTTATATGTCTTACCAGGAACATATAACTTATCGCCTACGTCTAGAAAAGGATACCTTTTTGCCATCTCCTCTTGGAACAGTTTTATCTGTGTGGGTATATCTCTTATCCCTTCTTTAGCTGCATCTGCCAGGACCTTTTGCTTAACTGCATCAAAGATAGCAGCCTTTGGATTATGTATGTGATGCCCTTTGTAAGCTTCTAATAATTTCCTCAGCTCTCTATTGCTAAGGCCTTTGACAAGGACATCAGAAAAGGCCTGTTCAGCTGTCTCAAAATTAGGTTCAAAGCCAGGCTCTTCTAGCCTTCTTTGATCAATAATAGCATCCATGCTTTGCCTGAATCTATCGTATAATTCAGGGTGTCTATCTCTGAGATACTGGTCAAAGACATTGACAATGGTTTGTTCGCCTGTTGGAAGGTTTCCATCTCCAAAGGCCATGATAACAAGCTCTGATAACTCTTGAGGATTAGTTGCTCTCTGTTTTAACAACCTTTTAATGGCTGCCTGAATAGGTTTCACCCGCATCCCAGGAAATGCAATTATAATCTCCCTTCCTGGCTGTGGATTTGAACCTTTCCTTTTCAGCCAATGTAAAAACTCCCACCTTTCTTTTGTGCGCTCCTGGCCTGACAATGTAATCTCTCCCATATAATCAGTTGCTAATTCTCTTTCAAGATCCTCGTAGAGAACACCTCTACGTAAAAGCCAGCTTAACTTTGTCCTTGCCTTTCGATAAGAAAATCCCTCAGGAATGGCCTTCACCCCTATATCCCTGGTCAAGCTCAATACAGCCCTTGAACCACTAAATACAGGAATAGGAATTTCGCGTCTAGTCAGCTCCGCGATCTCTTCTTTTATCTTCATAAAATCTTTATTACTTGAAAAATCCCCCTGGATTATAAGGCCGTGTCGTGCCCCAGGCTCAGTCTCCTGTAATTCAATCAAATAGTCTTTATAATCTCTAAAAACCTCCAGGGAAGTGCAGTAACCTACAGGAATATGTTCAACAAAACCAAATGTGTGATCAAAAAATTGTTCAAACTCTCCTGGATCCTGATTCGCAAATTCCAGTGAAACAGCTAATGCGCTTTCTGAAAGCGTATCTGTCCCATGAGAAACAACGATCCCAGATACACCTTTAGGCCTTTCTGCGCCCTTGGTGTATACATCTGCCCATTTGAGAAATTCCTCATTCCACTTTATAGTAGGAACTGTCCCATCTTCGATGATCGTCCCTACTGGCTCACCAAAGGTATCAAAATAGCGTCTTAGTTGGGCATCACCAAGCTTTGCTTTAGGAGACACAAACAGTTTTATTATATTAGTAGCCAAGAAAATATCATTGCCTATGACCGTATATGCCAGCGGCGGCGTGCCACTATCTGAGACAACCAATAGAGACCTGGCTAAATTCGGGATTGCATCAGAACCTTCTTCAGTAGCTGGTGAGTGCGCCCCTGTAAATACAACAGGGATCGTTAATCTTCCAGTAAAAGGTTGGCCCTTATCTTCCAATGTCTTCTTTATAACCTCAAATATATCCTTCCAGCTGTAAGGAGCATCCGGACCTATATTACTACTGTCAGGAGGATGCTCGAATACACTTCTATAGATTACCTGAGTCCCCATCTCTTTTAAAATCCTCAATACACCTGCGCTCCCCCTTCTGCTTTCCGCTCCTGACATATCTATAGTGCCGCCAGTAGCTACAACAACAGGGGACCTGCGCACTTCTTCATCTGTTAACCTGAGACTTGCTGCTTTATCTTTCAAATATCCCAGATACCCTTTCTCTCCTTCAAGGTCATCTCCGTGTTCCTCAATAAAGGCAATATATTCTGATAAATCCTTTTGTTGGGCTGTAAGTGCGTCTACAGTATTGGCGGCACATGCCTGTGCAAGCCTAGGTTCCTCATCTTTTCCAGCGCCTCTTTCATGTGCAAGTTCTTCTGATAAAAGTGAGGTTATAAGTTCAGATACAAACCTCTCGTCTTCACCCTGTTCCAACATTTCCTCAAGGTCAGATGCATTGAGAATAATTATATTATTATCTCTATGATCCCCTGCCAGAAAATCATACTGATCAGCCAGGACTATTGTTATATTTTGGCTGAGTTCGCCAGGATGGAGCGTTACAGAACGTTCCAGGACAGCTTCTTCTAAAAGGTGAGTATGATCGTGAAGATAATCCGCTAATCTTTCTTTTTCAGGCGGGCCATGGATAGTAAAATTTACATTCTGGCCATTCTGAAGTCTTACAGTAATAGGATCGCCTAATCGCTTTGCGCCTTTTATCGCGCCTACATCAAATTCTTCATCATCTTTAATAATATAACTATTGCCTAGAACACCAAATCTATCTGTCTGGTCGTCGTCTGTAAGTCTATTATACCTGGAGGCAACAGAGAAGTGAGCAACAGATGGTTCTTCCGGCTGCGCCAAATCAACAGTAGTTTCAGCAATTCTATCAACTTGACCAACAGTCTGCTGAATTACTAAGGTGGCGTCTTCTGGCTCTATTAGATACGCCTCGGGTTTACCTGCAGAATCTAAATAATATTCCCTACCAAGATATCCGCCTATCTTCTGCTGCCTAAAGTCAACAACTTTATCTTTATATCTCTCTTCAACAAATCCGCCTCCGCCGAAGTATTTACCATGTCCTGGCATACCTATAAGAAGCTGCTTCGCTCCAATGTATTGCGCAAATTCATATGCGTACTCAATCATACCCTCCCCAACTCTATACATAAGGGGTTTTATTTTCTCATATGCAGCATTTATTTCTATATTTTGAATAACAAGACTGCCGTCCTCTGATATGTATAACCACAAACAAGCCATTGTTTCTCCTGTGGCATCATCAATAGCCTCTATAACATTCATGCCTTCATCAATAAGCCTATCAACCATTGCTTCAGGATAAATATCTGAATTCATCGCCAGACAACAACTACTAAAGTCACCTAAAAATATATCACGTCCTGGCTGTCTTAAAATAGGCCTCACTGTAAAATATTTGCGTAATCTTCCTAATTCCTTTTGGTATTCTGGAAAATCTAAACAGGCCACCAAGGTTTCTATCCTCTCTTTAAAATGTGTTATAGTTTCTAATGCGTTAGGAAAATTTCTTATCTCTCCTAGTGAGATAAGACCTCCTTCTCCATCAATTAAATCTAATAATCCTGAAAGCACGCTTTTGTCGGATAATATAGTAACTATGTCTTCCTTTTTCGCCTTAGTCAAAACCTTTAAATTAACAACCTTACCACCTTCATAAACTGTATTTATTCCATTTGATTCAAGATATTTAGCTATTCTTTCTTTTTCTATATCACCAACTGATTCTATATTCATTACCCTTATAATATAATCAATTACTACATTTATATCGGACACAGGATCATATTTATATACGCTTTTTTCATAATACATAAATTCGCCATTCGACATCCTATCAATCCTTTCCTTCCCAAGCCAGCGCTTAACATTTATACCTACCTTGTTCAGTGCCTTTCGCACATTTTCATTATGTAAAGCTATAGACCTACCGAGAGAATTTTTCTGATTTTTATGTTCTATAAAATTCCAGAATCTATCTTCAAACACAGCCATTACAAGGCCTATAAAACGAGGGAGTTTTTCTTTGTTTTCAAGTGCTGCTATATGCTTTTTAGCCTGAGTCAGTCGAGTTAAATACGGGGTATAGATTTTTTCATACGCCTCAGGTTTGACATTTGCTTCTTCTATGCCAAATGACTCAGCGAAGTATGCTAAAAATTTCTCCTGTAAATACCTCCGTAAGTTAACAAAATTCTGTGTACTATCAAAACTCTCTAATTCATGAACCAAGGCATTGATATTATTTATCTCCACAAAGCTACTTGCTATATTAAGTACGGCATGCATAGTTGATATGTCCACTTTAAACTTTTTTCGGGAGAGTTCTGCATGTGTTTCTCTTTTCCTTACAATAAAATCAACTATCGCCTTACTCGCTTCTTCACTCAAGAGCCCCGTTTGCTTCTGTTCTAAAAATCTAATTATTGCCTGTGGCTTTATGCCCTTCTCCAACAAAGTCATCATCTGTCTGATAGAACCAGGCAGGATAATTTCCAGACTATACGCTAACGGAAGATACTCATCCCTAAATACCCCTTCGGAAAACCGCCTCCCTGGAGCAAGGGCTTTATTGTTCTTTACGAAACTACTTGAAAACATCACCAATAAGTCTGTGACGTCTTTAAATTCCTCTGGTTTCAAATCCATTGTCTTTCTTGAAATAAAAGAATTATGTGCTGCTTGTAATATATTCTTCTCAACCATTCTCTGTAATAAATCTAAAACTTCTCTATTAGAAAATCCTGCCTGTATTAAAGCCTTGATATTATCTGTCTCAGATAGCGCTATAAGACCTTTATATGCAACAATCAAATCTACCTTATCTTTCTCGCCAATAGATTGTAAAATCTGTAATCCTGACTCTACAGAAATACCTGCCTTAATTAACTTACTAAAATCTATGTAAGCTTGCTTTTCCTCAATACCAATCTTTGCCGCAAGGGGGGGTAGCATAGTCTCGATTCTTTCCAATGTCTCAATATCATTAATTCCAGTCTCTACTGCGAAAGTAGCTATGCCTTCATAAACACGTTTGGCCTTATATCCTCTGCTTTCCCTGATACTACGAAATAACTCTGTTATCTTGCCCAAGTCACGCATTCCAGCCTGAACTAAAAGAGGCAATGCACTATAGGCAGCTTGGGCATTGTTACGTGTTGCTTCTGCAATAGCACAGAGATGCTCTATGGTTCGGCCTATCCCTATCTCTTCAATTATTCCAGCTTTAAGTAACTCAGAAAGCGCTTGATAAGCAAATAAAGCGTTAAAACCAGCTCTTTCTCTAAGAGCTCGAATAAAGTCTTGATTCCTATGCATACCAAATTCTTCTGTTATTGTATTATGCTCAGAAGTCCCTTGTAATACTATCTGCATCGTCTCTGATAATAATAACCACGGATTATGTCCAAAACTCTCCTCATATACTTTAACTAACTCACCTAAATATTTACTTACCTCGTGCCTGCTATTAAGATCTACAAATCTTTTTCTCTCTAGATAGCTATCTCTGTCTCCAAAATAACCTGAGTATCTTTTTTCCTCTATTAATGCAAA
>JAHIPS010000056.1 GCA_018902915.1 Candidatus Omnitrophota bacterium
ACGAGCGGTCGGTTCTCTTATCATCATTGACTCTGCGTTTTTGTTATCAAAGAACAAAGAAATCGCTGTTTCTCTATATAAGATTAAATCAGAAAGATTTAAGAAACGGCTCAAAAATTAACAAAGTCCTGTTAGATTATCTTATCAAATACTGCTCGTATTTGCAAATGTGGCCCTTCGACGCGCCCTGAGCGTTAGTCGAATGGCCTTGCTCAGAACCATGGTGAGCAAGGCCAAAGGCCGTGTCGAACCATGGCTGCGCTGGACAATTTAGAACTTAAAATGTACTTGTGGATTTTCTTTCTTTATAACATCTTTAATTAAATTGACAAATTTCACCGCTGTATCAAAAGCACCTTCTGCCTCTGTGCGAGAAATTGTTATATCAATCTCATAAGTAAAAATATTACGCTTTCTTCGCATTCTATCAAAACGCTCTATTATACTTTTATATTCTTCCCCTAAACATTGCGCCATAAATTCCACAACAGTCTTATGTTGATAACCGCCTACAGGGCGAAATCCTTTCAAAAGCATAAATGCACGGCCAGCACGCAGCATAGCAAGATAAGCTACCGTATAAGCAACTCCTTCATCGATATTCAGATTTGCTTTTGCAGTTTTTAGATCTTTGGCGCTGCGTATAATAAGTTTTTCAACTGCATCAAAACTAGGCCTCTGTTTTTTAAGCAGCTCTTTACTTAAATACTCTTCTATAAATTTTTCATAAGCCATTTTTATCTCCTATTAAAAATATTTTTTGGTTTTCCAGGAGATCCCAAATAAATGAATCTTTTTTAACTTTCTTCTTCTTGAATTCCTCATGTGTGTATAAAGTATAGTTGATTTCTCTTTTGAGTAATTTCTCTATCTTATTTATTTCTCTTACTAGACTATCTTCATCGATATTACCCTTAACGAACAGGTCAATATCACTTGCGACATTCTCGTTATTCTTGGCAAATGACCCATAGATAAAAGCTGTTTCAATTCCTTTAACTTTACTAAGAGTTTGTTTTAAAACTCCTTCCGTACCTACCGTTTTAAACACAATGCTTTTTAGTTCACTGAATAAAGGATATAATTTATTAAGATGATAATAAACAAGGTTCCCTTTTTTGTGAGAGAAAAATATATTTTCTTTTTCCAGGCGCAGAAGCTCCTTGCGAACCATACTCACGGGAATATAAAGAAGGCGCTCTAGTTCCCTTAAATAATATTCGTTTTCAGGGTTTGTGAAATAAAGCCTAAAAAGTGCCTTGCGGGTCTTTGATTTAAATATATTAGAGATATCCATTCCTGTAACCTTTCTATATTACAATTGTAATCTATTCGTATTACACTTGTCAATAGAAATCATATTTTAAAATCCTAAAAACAAACCTTAATTCCTTAGTCTAATTATATTTTTTATATTTTTCATATCTTCAAATATCAAATAGATGCTCGGGACCAAAAACAGCGTCAATATCGTCGAGGATGCCATTCCGCCTATGACAGTAATCGCAAGAGGCGACCACAGCCCTGCTGATTCACTCTTATCAAATGCCATAGGCACAAGCCCAAGTATGGTCGTGGATGTCGTCATAGCTATTGGCCTGAGGCGGTCCTCGCCGGCAGCGATTAGTGAGTGAAATAGATTCGTTGCTCGCCTGTCCCGTAAAAAATTTATCCTATCGACCAGGACAATCGCATTATTGACAACTATCCCGGCGAGCATAATAGCGCCTATTATTACCCCGCGGCTCACTGGTTTATCCGTAATCTTTAAC
Source organism: Candidatus Omnitrophota bacterium (assembly GCA_018902915.1). Taxonomy (GTDB): domain Bacteria; phylum Omnitrophota; class Gorgyraeia; order Gorgyraeales; family Gorgyraeaceae; genus JAHIPS01. The sequence continues at coordinate 1,773 of JAHIPS010000056.1, forward strand.
GCAACGATCACCCCTATGATCGCCAGCGGCACAGATATCATTATAATAAACGGCTGTGCATAGGATTCAAAGAGCGAGGCAAGCACCAGGTAAACCAGAAATATCGTTATCCATAATACGCCTGTGGGAAACGCCCAGAGCTCTCTTTCATTTCTCAGATTCCTTTCATAATTCCCGCCTATCCTCCAGTAATAATCCTTCGGAAATTCCATGTCGCCTAGATTATTCCTGACCATCTGGACCGCGTCTATAAGCGAATGTTTTGTAATGAGGGCGCTTATGTGCACGACCCTCATCTTGTTCTTTCTCACTATCTCACTGGAGCCTATCTGCGGGGTAAAATCTGCGACCTGCTCTAATAATATCGGATACCCCTGCTCTGAAAAAAGCACCAGCTTTCTCAGATCGTCTAAACGGTCCCTGTCTTCCTTTCTCAGGCGGGACACGACCGCCACCTCTCTTGCCTCTGTATGATACAGCGTTGCCCTCAACCCTCTTATCTCGGAATGAAGAGTATCTGCTATGTTTCTCGTGCTCAAACCATACATGGCCGACTTTTCCTTGTCCACGGTAATGCCCCATTCAGGCCTTCCGCTGATCCTGGACATCCTGATATCCTGGAAACCTTCTATAGTCCCCAGCCTCGTGGCAATCGAGACCGCCAGTTCCTTTAATATCTCATATTCATAACCATAAAGGTCTACCACTATCTCCTCAAGTCCTTTTTCCACTATCTCTGAAAAATAGATAAAGCCGCCTTTGTATTTCTGCTCGATAGACTGGGCAGTCTCGCGTATCTCGTCTATGACAATTTTTGTTGAACGTTTTCTCTGGGCAAGCGGCAGGAGCTTTACGTATATTTTGCTCGACCACGGCTCGACGCGCGAAGTAAATGTCTTTATCTCCGGTATATCAATCAGAAGGTTCTCCATCTCCTTAACCATCTCATCTGTAACATCAAGTTTTGCGCCGGGCTCTAACTCTACAAACATGGTGAAGCGGCCCTCTTCTGTGCCTGCAAAAAATTCCCTATCCAACTTGGACCCCAGTATCAGGGCTAATACAAAAAGCACAAAGGCCCCTAATGCAAATATATACCTCAATTTTAACCCGATACCAAGCAATCTCCTGTAAGCGCCTTTTATCCTGCCAGAAATATTTAATTGACCCCTCGGGGTATTTCTTCCGATTACCGAGGGGTCATCCTGAGGCCGTAAGGCCGAAGGATCTCTGAGATCCCTTAATTTTTTAAACATGGCCTTCCTGGGCTTTACGCTAACCGGCATCCGCTTTATCCTGTCCGACAGCATAGGCACAAGCGTCAATGCAACCAGGAGTGAGCTCAGAAGAGAATATGTCACAGTCAGCGCAAGTCCGCTCCAGAGCATACGGGTCGCCTTATTTACAAAGATAAAAGGGAGAAACACGATTATCGTTGTAATCGTAGAAGCCAGTATTGCGAGCCCCACTTCTGAAGCGCCGCTCACAACTGCCTCTCTGAATCTCTTTATCCACTCCCCTTTGTTAGAAAAATTAATACCTCTTTTCTTCTTGTCAATATTATCAAGCACCACGATAGAATTATCAACCAGCATTCCTATACCGAGCGCAAGTCCGCTTAACGTCATGACATTTATAGATATCTTATGAAAAAACATCATTATAAATGTGGCCATGACCGATATCGGGATCGTAACGCTGATTATAGAAGTCACTCGCAGGTCCCTTAAAAACAATAAAAGCGCCATAACCGCAAGTATTGCCCCGTAAAGAAGCGAGGCCTTGACAGCATCTATAGCATCCTTTATCGCATTTGCCTGATTCAATGTCGCCTTTATGAATATATTTTTATCCAGCGCCTTCTTTAAACGGCCGAGCTCCTCCTCTATGTCTGATACAACATGGATCGTGTTCGCGGTTGACTCTTTCTGTATATAGATAGAAACCACAGGCTCTATATCTGTCCTGGCATAATTCGTAGGCTCCAGAAAAGAATCCTTTACCTTTGCAATCTCTTTAAGTTTAATTATAGAGCCCTGAGGCGTCGCAAAGATGCCTATATTCTCTATATCTTCGAGGGTCTTAAATTCTCCTATTATCCTTACAAGGTATTTTTTCTTTTGCCGCTCGATACCGCCGGCTAATAGATTCAGATTATTTGCGCCGAGCGCGCTGACAACCCGTTCCATGGGCACATTGTACTGATGCAGCTTATCCTTATCCACCTCGACCAGGATTTTGCGTTCCCTGCCGCCGTACACATCCACGTTTGCAACACCCTCTACGCGCAATATGCGTTCTTTTATTTCTTCATCAACGACCTTCCTCAGCATCTCAGGCGTATATCCCTCGCCGGTGACCGCCAATAAAAGCACAGGCAGATCAGATTCTTTATACTGCGCTATTATGGGTTTTTCTATCTCGCGGGGAAGCATATCCCTTATCTTTGAGAATTCCTCTCTTACCTCAAGCGCGGCAAAATCCATATTAGTGCCTGGCTCGAATTCAAGCCATATCCTGGATTCGCCTGCCTTTGAGGTCGAGTATATGTTTTCCAGATAACTGACTGTGCCCACCACTTCTTCTATAGGCCTGGTAACAAGGGTCTCGACTTCCTGCGGAGGCATGCCGCCTCTTATGGCCACGATTATACTTATATCTCCATATGCTATGTTGGGCTTCAATTCAACAGGCAGGCGTAATAAAGACACGGCCCCCAGGAGCAATATCCCGAAGAATAGCATAAATATGGTAATCGGCCGTTTGACTGAAAACTCAGATAAATTCATACCATCTCCCAGGGCCAAGAGGGCCATTGGCAGTTAGGATTCCTTTATCCACCAATTCCTTTAAATCCCTGGCTGCGGTCGGCACTGAGATCTTGAACTCCAGGGCGTATTCTTTGCGCGTGATCTTTTTTACCTTTTTCAGATGCTCGATCAACTCAGCCTGTCTTTTATTTAGTTCTAAGGGAGATGAAGGAGGCAACAGCGTAATAACCGTTGGCTTTTTAGGACCCTGCTCTATAACAGGCTGAACCTGCGGCAGGCGCGAGGCAACAATAGTATAAATGCAGGGTATGACAAAAAGCGTCAGGACTGTTGAGACCACAAGGCCGCCCATCACTGTTATTGCCATGGGGCTCTGAAGCTTTGCTCCTTCTACAATGCCAAGCGCGAGCGGCAAAAGGCCTAATACCGTGGTCATAGTCGTCATGAGTATGGGCCTGAGCCTGATCTTTCCTGATTCAATAACAGCCTCGAACAATTCAACGCCTCTCGCGCGCAGCCTGTTTATGGAGTCTATCAATATAATACCATTATTAACAACGATCCCGCCCAGTATGATAACCCCGAGCATGACCACGACAGTTACCGGCGTCTGAGTCACAAACAATGCGGCCAGCACGCCCATAAGAGACAGGGGGACAGTGACCATTATTATAAAAGGCTGCCACATGGATTCAAACTGTGATGCCATTATCATGTAAACCAGGAGTATTGATAATAAGAGCGCGAACCTTAAAGATTTAAAAGACTCATTCATCTGCTGGCTCTCTCCTGACAGGGACAGGGTAATATCTTTTTCTTCTCCTTCCTTTATTCCCCCGAGTTCTCCGGCCATTTCTCTCTCGATCTCCTTTATTAACGCATCCACATCCATTATCACCTTGTCCAGGGCCCTGTCTGCTATATTTGCTGTTACTAAGATCACCCTCTGCTGATCAAGTCTTCTTATTTCGCTCGGCCCCAGGCCCTGTGTTATATACGCTACTTCTGATAACGGCACCTCAATGTCAAGCGGCGAATGCACAAGGATATTTCTGATATGCGAAAGCCGGGAACGGTCTTCTTTTCTCAGCCTCACCCTGACATCTATCTCCCTTCCCTCCTCTTTAAATCTGGTAGCAACCACTCCTTTTATAGCGGTATGCGCGGCAAGGGCAATCGCGCTCGTTGAGAGATTATAAAGAGCAGCCCTGTCCTTCAAGATATTCACCTTTGTCTCAGGAGAAGGACTGGTAAGGCTGGTGCGTATCCCGTATATGCCCTCTATATCTGAAAGCCCGTCTTCAACGCAGCGGGAGACATCTTCTATTTTCTTAAGGTCTTTTCCTTTTACCTCAACAACAATAGGCGCAGATCCCTGAAGCGCTGACTTGAAAAAGCTCTCCTGCAGGATATACTCTATCCCTGCGCCTTTCAGGTTTAACCTGTCCAATTCGATCTTCAGCCTCTCTATCAGCGCGGAAGTAGGAATCATATTTTTTTCTTTTTTCAGGCTCACTACTATCTGGGCCTGGTGAGAACCCAAGGTCTCGATGCCCTGGGCATAATCCCTTTTCTTCGTCGAACCTATAGTTACAGCTACGCCATCCACCTCTTCCATACTGAAAAGTGTCTCTTCTATCTTTCCTGCAGCATAATCTGTGATCTCCAATTTTGTCCCGCTGGGCATATTCAGCTTCATAATGAATTCGCGCTGATCCACCTTTGGCATGAATTCCTTGTCTATAAACCCAAACAGGCCCATGCTTAAAATAAATATCAAAAAGATTACGGCTAAAAAGGGCCACCTGTATTTCAGGACCTTTGGTATCATCCTGGAATAAATAGTCTCTAACCCAAATGCTTGACCTGGTTTTTTGGCAGCATTAACAGCTGCTGATTTTCCAGAACCTCTGCCCCCTGCTGCTGCCAGCCGCGGGATCAAAGAAAGGGCTACTATCAAAGACGCCAGGAGCGAAAACGTCACAGTAAAAGCCAGTTCCTTAAACAACTGCCCTGCTACGCCAACGACAAATATCATCGGCAAAAAGACAGCTACGGTGGTGAGCGTTGACGAGAATATAGCGCCTGCCATCTCGCTCGCCCCGATCTTCGATGCCTCTTTCGCGCCCTTTTTCTTCTGGATATGACTATATATATTTTCGATTACAACTATTGCATTATCGACCAGCATACCTATGCCGAGCGCAAGTCCACCCAGTGAAAGCATGTTCAGCGTGATCCCGTTAAAATACATAAGGCTGAACGCGGCCATGATGGATATCGGCATGGAAAAGGCCACGATCATCGAGGCCTTTATGTTTCTTAAGAAAACAAAAAGCACTAAAAACGCTAACACGCCTCCCTGGACAGCCGCGTCCATAACACCGCGTATCGCCTGCCTGATAAATATAGATTGGTCATAGATTACCTCGACGTCCATCCCGCTCGGCAGATCCCTCTTTATATTTACAAGCTTGTCCCTGACCTTCTCGGCAACCCGCATGGTATTTACACCTGCCTGCTTCTGCACTGATATTGATATATTCTCATCGCCGTTATAACGGGATATGCTTGTCTTGTCCTGAAAGGTATCGCTTATCCAGGCAACGTCCCTCAGGTAAATAAGACGCGGCTCCTTCTTTGCCATATACGCGCCCTGGGCCTCTTGCGGGCCAAACCTTTGTTCTTGTTCATCCCTTCCCACAACAGTCTGTCCGACCTCCGGGACTATCTCAAACTCTCCCATTGTCCTGATCAGATACTCATAAAAATGCTCATCTATCGTGCCTGCCGGATAATTTAAATTTGACGTCCTTAATGCCTCGACCACCTTTGTAATAGAGACATTAGAAGCGCTCAGTCTTCCTTTGTCCACAGAAACAATTATCTCTCTTTCCAGCCCGCCGCTTATATTGCACGAGGCCACGCCCTCGGCCTTCTCGAGCTCGTCCTTTATAAACCTCCTCGAAAGCCTGAGAAGCTCTGAAGGCAGTTTTTGCCCGGTGACGCTCAGCGTAATAACAGGGAGTTCAAATGGATTGAATTTCATTACTATAGGGTCAGAGGAACCAAGGGGTAATCTTTCCTTGATCAGGTCTATTTTTTCGCGGACACCCAGCGAGGCAAAATCCATACTCGTGCCCCAGTTAAATTCAGCAGTAACTATCGAGACTCCTTCCTTGGAAACAGAGCTTATGCGCTTGAGTCTGCTCACCGTGCCGACTGCCTCTTCTATGATCTTTGTAATAAGGGTCTCTACTTCTTCAGGAGCGGCGTTTTCATATGTCGTTACTATTGTAAGCTGCGGGTAGGTAATGGAAGGGAAAAGCTCCCGGGGAAGACGTGTCAGGGATATAAGCCCTAACATCAACACCCCAAGAAAAAACATCGAGGTCGTAACAGGTCGATTTACTGAAAATTCTGGTAATTTCATTTTTCACTTTAGTTTTTATAAAGTTTTTTATTGATCTTCTGCAATGCTCTCCTCGATCTCTATGACATTAACTGGTATGCCGTCTTTCAGTTCCTGCGGCGCGTCGGTCACTACCACTTCGCCTTCGTACAGGCCTGATTCTATAACAGTATAATCAGTGGTAACATATGCCACCTGCACGATCCGGGAAGAAACAGTTCCCGTCTCTTCGTCAACAGTAAAGATATTATAGCCTTCATCTGTCTTGTCTAAACTCATGCTGGGAACGACTATCGCATCGTAAAACTCGGCAACCGTAATCATGGCCCTGGCAAACATGCCTGGCAAAAGCAATGCCTCTTGATTCTGGATCCCCACCCTTACAGTAAGGGTCCTGGATTTTCCCTCGATTATAGGAAATACATTATCCACTGCCCCCTTAAAGTCCATACCATGATACGCGTCCACTGTAATCGTCACATCCTGGCCAAGGGCAATCTTGTCTATGTCTTTTTCTACTATGCCAAGCTCTATAAACACCTCAAATGTATCATATAGCGTAGCAATCTTGTCGTGCGGGGTGACAAATTCCCCTACCTCTGCATCCCTTGAGCCCATGACCCCGTCACGAGGCGCATAAAGGTCTGCTTTCCTGTATTCTGATTCCGCTGAAGCAAGCTCTACCTCAGTTGACTTAACCTGAAGCTCTGCGCCCTGCACCTCCAGCTCCACCTCTTCCAGCTTTGCCTTTATAATGCCGCCTATCTCGTAAAGATTTTTAAAAATATCCAACTTCTTTTTTGCCGCAAGAGACTGCACCTTGGTGGACTCTAATTTACTCTTGGCATACTGCACCTTTAGCTCTACATCCTTTTTATCCAGGGTCGCTATCAAATCATCTTTGTAAATAACATCACCCTCTCTGAAATTTATAGATTCTATTACCCCATTGATTTCAAACTTAAGCCCTATCTCCAGGCTGCCCCTCACACTGCCTAATACAGGCAGATCATCCTTAAAATCAGTCAAACTCACCCTGTAGCACCTGACAGGTATCGCATCTCTCTGCGGCCTCTCCTCAGGGCCCGCGCCCTCAACATCAACAGCCTGTTTTTCGTCCTTTGCCTTGATCCACGGGATACTTATATTTTTAATCGGGTATTTTTTAAAAAGCGAAACACCCCACACAACCAAAAATCCCACCACCCACAAAAGTATAAAACCTATTAGTAATGTCTTTGTCTTTTTCATATAATGAGCACTTGGTTTACGTCATCCATGGGATGACGTAAACCAATCTTCTACGTTTAGCTTCTTTGAAGGTGCGAATTAATCCCGTCGAGTGTGCCAAAATTATGGAACAGAATTTTGGCACTGGTTACGAGACGGGACAAACTTCAATTATTACTCCTTGCTTAAACAAGTTCAAATTCTCTACGATAATTTGAACTTAAGCCTCGGAGTAAATTCTCGCTATCCAAAAACAGGGCGTAGCCCGTGGCCTTGTTCAATCTTGCCAGGGACTGATGTAAACTTACAAGAGACTCTATATAAAATGATCTCTCGTCAGTCAGGCTGATATGCGCCTGAAGGAGTTCTGAAAATGATATACCGTACAGTCCTGCCCGCGCCTTTGCAATCTTTAGCTCTTCCTTTCTATATTGAATCTTATTAAGATTGGCCCTTGCCTGGGCCAGGCCCTTTTTATAATCTAAATAAGAGCCTTTTACCTCTCTTGTAATGGCCTCCTTTGTCTGCTCCAATTCATCCATGGCCTTCTTCGATGCTATCTCGCTGGATTTCTTTTCAGAAAAACTCTGGAGATTATCAAGTATGCCAAACTCCAAAGACTTACTGATGGATTCTGTCCTTGAAGACTCGCCGTGTTTCTCGCTCGTCTCATTCCCTGTATAAGAAGCAGCAATAGTGCTGCCGCCCAGGGGCTTTGATACCTTTACGCCAAAAAACCAATCAGTGGCCATCTCTAATGTCTCGGTTTCATATGCCCCGCCAGAGCTTCCGTATGAACCGGTAAGATCCACCTTAAATTGATCCTTGCTCTGCGTAATCTTGCGGCCATAATCAGCAAACTCTACCATATGCTCTTTTGTCTTCAAGTCTGGCCTGTATCTAAAAGCAATGTCTACGCATTCCTCCAACGGCACATTCAGTTCTCTATCTTTCAAATCCATTAAATCTCTGTCTATATCTATCAAATCCCCCAGGCGCTCCGGATCTACAATATTCATTGCCTGGGCCAGGGTAAGTTTTGCCATGCTCAAATCATTCTCGGCAGAGGCCACCTGATAGGTAATCTGTTTCAGCTGGGAATCTACCTGCAAAAATTCAGACCTGGTAGTTAGTCCACGATCGAATCTCTTTTTCGCAGCATCAGCTATCTCCTCTACATCCTTTAAAAGATCCCTCTGTAACCGGACATTTGAATGACTGGCTATATATGAATAAAATGCCAGCTCCACTTCAAGTCTCAGGTCGTGCACTACCTTATCATAATTCTGTCTTGTTGCCTTAACATTCGAAATCGCCTGCTCTACTGCATACTTAAGCCTCCACCCGTAATACAATGGATATTCGAACCTGACCTTATATTCCTTATCTTCAAAATCCTGTGTCCTCGCAGTAGTTCTTCCAGTGCTCACCAGATAGTTTAAACTCGCTGCCGGGTACAGCGCCCGCCTGGCCTCTCTAATCTTAAGCCTCGAAAGCCCCACCTCTTCGACTGCTATCCTTGCTGCCATATGATTTTCCAATGCAATATCAACCGCATCGTTTATGCCTGTTATTTCCGCATTGGTTCCGCGATTAATAACCCTAAACACAATCGGCACATCTATCCATAGATCGCCCTCCCCAAGCTCCTCTGGAAAAGGCTGGTATCTTTTATGCAGCCAAACTGCCTTTAAGCAAAGACTATCGAGCTCTTTATTGTCTGACGATTCAGAAACATAAACATCCTTCAGCTCTCCCCATGGAGACAAAAAAAGCTTCAATACCAACTCTCCCCTGGAATTATACAACATCGACTCATCTGTCTCCTGAATAGAATGATTGATATCTTTTGACAAATCTAATATATATTGGGTAATAGGCTCAACTGGGGGTAAATAAGAAAATGATACGGTAGGAAAAATTAGCGCAACTACAATAACCACAAAAGGATATAATAATGTGATACGCTTTGCTCGCATATACCTCTCCATCTGCAATGATGAAAAAGTATATCATACGATTACTCTTTTGTCAATAGACGGTTACAAAAATACTGATACGGTTCTGATACGGTTCTACGCGTTTACAAAAACATTCCTTATGACAACACTTGCCGCGCCCCTACATCCACAGCTCTTTTAGCAAAAAGTACGCCTTGGTGGGTTTGCGTTTGTCGAGGCCTTTATCTCGTTTTTCCATCGCGCATACTCCCCACCACTCTTCATTTATGTTCATATTCTGAGGCGCCTTTATGTCAAAATAATACGCGCCGTTGGACCAGCTGGCAGCTGTATCGTGGACATACCAGCTGGCCGCATTGTTCTCGTCAAACTTCCACCATTCATCCGTCCATTCAAATACAAAACAACCCAAAGAGTTGCCGACGCCATTGCCTTCAAAAGTATTTCTCTCTATCTCTTTCCATTCCGCCTCTATAAACTCTGCCTGGACACCCTCATCCTCTTCATTCAAAAACGCGTTATACCTATCACAGCCGAATTCCGTTATGACCACGGGCCTCTTAAACTTATCAGCGACCCCGCGGAAGAAACTGCCAAAGGACTTACCTCTATATATAGAACATCCCAGGATATCGATATCCGGCGTGACCTCGCCTGCCACATCTATGTCAGTAAGCTCTGCATTCGCCAACACCACAGGATGATTTGGATCTATTTCGTGAACTGCCTGTGCAACTTCATTTACAAATGAATAATAGATCCTGGCCCTTGCCTGTCTTTTTAAATAAGGATCATCCATGGCCTCTATCTCAGGAGTTGTCCACAGATTCAATGTCTGGGGGCCATAAGAAAAAGATACGTTATTTTCATTACCCAATATCCACAACAGGATCCCTTTCTCGTCCTTATATGTATTCACCATATCCAGGACATCCTTCTTTATCTTTTCTCTAAAAGATGGGTCAGCGTAATTTGGAAAATCCCAAAAACCAAGCCAGTGGCCCATTGCTGTCCTGATCCCAAACTTACCATAAAGGCCTCTTATGGCATCTTTTGTCTTTTTCTGATCTATGCCAGGCTTGTAAACCCTTATGGTATTAACGCCCATCTCCTTCATGAGCCTGCCGTCGTGAAGGTGGGGCCTTGCCGGATCGCTCCAAAAATCATACGCATGATTCTTGCCTATAGGCACAGGGCTGTACACCATACCTTTAATAATATAGGGCTTATCGTTCACTATCAGCTGAAAACGATTGCCTTCCAGCTTTTTTATATAACATCTCTCTGGACCGCGGCCGCGCAGGAGGAAAAACCCCGCAAGGCCCAGTAAAACAACACAGATTATAGCTATAAGTATTTTTTTCATAGTGTTTTACCTGCTACACCGCGTAGGTGCGCACCGCGCACCTACGCGGTGTATATGGTTATTCGTACCTTATATCATCCAGATAAAAAGTAGCTCCGTCTGGATTAACATCCAGGTTAGTTGCCCAGCAGAATCCTCCGCTTATGTAGCTGAGGTCCTTGCCTCTTAGGTCTATCTCATACTGCTTCCATTCCTTAGTCAAAAGCACTGGCCCTATGCCTGCCACATCTGAATCCGCATAGGCGCCGGTTATACCCCCGATCTTGAATTCCTCGATCCTCTCACCGCCATTCTCCCCTCTTGCCCAGAAACTAAGCTTGGCCGCTCCGGTAAGGTCATAACCTCCCTGCCTGTCTCCCCAGTTGTTGGCCGGATTCTGCCAGTATACCCCAGCCCATCTCGCGCCCTGGCTTACTTTGTTTGAATAGACTGTCTTTATAGAGGTAGTGCCAGAATGAGGATTGTCAAACGAGGACGGATCTACAGCTATATCACTATAATCTCCCATATACCCTGAAAGAATATAGTGGTTATCCGGGGACCTGCCGTCAGTATAGATAGGAAATGCCTTAAAATTAGTTGCAGCAGGCTCTTCTTCTGCGTATGTATCATACACCTCTTCATCATACCCATAAGTATAGTCTGCCTGGGCATATTGCACCCTCTCTTCTGATGCAGTGTCTGCGGCCTCTCTCTCGTTCGACCCGCCACAGCTTGCTATACTGAACAATATCAAACCCGCTATTGCAAGTAACGTTAAACTTAAACTCTTCTTCATCTTTCTCCTCCTCGTATATTTTTTTTAACTTTTCGCTTTTAATTTTTCGCTTTACGTTTCCAGTTGCACCTCCTTTCCTCCTAATAGTTTTAATGGCGTTCTTATTGTAATAATACTACCATACTTCGTCAAATTTTAAAAGTTTTTTTAACTTATTTATCTTAAGGTGAACCTATTTTGTTAGTTCGCGGTTCTTAGGGCTGCCTGGTATCTGCTGAAATTTTCCATATCCTCTGCCACCTTGGCCTGGAGATGGGCATGATCTACACCCTCATCCTCCAGCCTATATCTGCTCTTTAAAAATGTAACCAACTGACTCAAACAGCCCTCTGGCAAGAGCGCAGAGACCTGACTATCAACATTCCTTATCCTCCACCATCTCCACATAAACAGCGCGCAAGCCCCCAGCGCAAGAAGGGCTAACTCAGGCCTTGATTTAATGAACAAGGTAATCTTCTCAAGGAAGTTCTGTGTTGCTTCTGGTGAAAAAGCATGAGATTGTGCGTCAGCTATGTTGGCAGCTAAGGCAGGGAACACAGTTCCCTCAATGTGTAATAGCGCCAGGGTAGAAATTATGGGCAGCAATAGAAAAGTTAATATACTTATAACACGTTTATCAAGCGGCTCAGCGGTTTCGCCGGGTAACATAGGGGACTGCAATGCCTCAACTGAAACCGCTGTCTGCCGCTTTGATTGTACAGGTTCCTCTGATTCTACTTTCATGACAATCTGACCTTGCTCCAAGATAGTTTCATGCTCACCATCCATATAATGAAATACCACTTTTACGCCTTCGGCAATAAGATCATAGTGTGTTAATGCATAAGCGTAATTATCGTCTTGACTGAAATTACACCCCAAAGCAATATGAATCGTCCCGGCAATCTTTTCATCGCTAAGCAAATTTATAAGGATTTTTGCGTCGGGATTTAAACCAATGGCGAATTCTCCTATATGCAGCACGTTCCTGATCCATTCCTCAGCAACCTCTGGGGTTATCTTTCCTTCCATGACAAGCCTATAGGCAAGTTCACGTGTCTTCTCCTGTGACTCTATGATGCTATCCTTAAGAATTTCTGCGGCCACGCCTCCTTTAATCTCTGTTACAAAGCCCTCTTTAACAGTCAAGCGTATAGGTTCATCAACAAGTATAGACCATCCGCCCATTACATCAATCACATGATTAATTGTCAACTCGCCATTTGTTAAATGGCTCCGTTTAACAGGGCTTACGCACGCCTCTGACCCATACAAATTTATACCATTATCGACTGACTCTTTCACATCTATATCATCTATGAAAGGCCGGCCCAAAACATCAATTGTCAGTGTATTTCCCTCTGAATCAATAACCTCTACCGCGCGGATTCCTCTTTTACTCCTTTCAACTAAAGCCTTTGACCAGCGTCTTACTCTTTCGTAATCAACCTCTCCTATCTGTAAAAATGTCTCCATACCAATCCCTGCAGCCCCAACTTCATAAAGTCTATTAGTTACCAAGCATTGCTTAACTATGTCAGGATAGTCAGCATCGCTGACCATCTTCCTGTTTGGGGCTTCCCCGGCATATCTATTGAGGTGAACGTAGAAAACAGGGTCTGATTTTCTATCCCGAAGGGCTATTCGTTCAAAGATTCCTCTTAGGGGATCCTCCATCAGCTCACCTGTTTTATACTTGACTGGCTGCATAACAATAAAAGGTTTTGATTCCTTTGCCTTTACTGCATCATACAAACCAATAGCTATATGGAAGACCTCGCTGTTCTCAAAATCCGTTGTTATCATAACGATATCGTCTTTCTCTGCCCCTAAAAAGTTGGATTCTCCTTCTTTTGCTGCATGTTTTAGTTCTTCATCAATCTCCATAATTTCACTAAAACAATTTAACGTGTCATCTGAGGTAAACACTTTTCTTAAATCAAGAAGCGCATCGTAATTTTCCTCCTTGGGCATCAATTCATCTATTGCATCACTTTCGCCTATGATAAAAACAGGCCTCGCTTCTAATCCAATTATTAGCTCGTAGCATAGTTTGAGCCTGGCTATACTTCCTCTGCTCAATGACGAGATAACCAAGACCCTGTCACCAGCCTTCACGCCTCTTCCCTCTATCTCTTCTTTTATTTTTTGTATGTCTGAAACCCCAAGCTCAACTGCTGGAGCTACAGGAAAGACCTTTTTCTCTTCTACGGCTTCGGTTGTAAATAACTCATATTTCCGCATTACCTCATAAATTCCAGCAAGGACTTTACTGAATTCCCCTGCTTTGTCCAGCCTACCCTCCTGCCGCAAGTTATGAACTTCCCTCCCGATTTCTTTAATAGCAGGTCGAAATATCCCTATCGCCTTTACCTTATCTCCCCCTTCGGCACGCTCAGCCAATCTCTGGCTAATGAGGGAGTAAGATTGGAAGTGTTGGCTATCTGACATAGCAGCTACAGCTGAATTTCTTGTCAATATCAATGCCTCCACGTCAAACATCTTACCCAATTCTGAATGCGGCTTACAGTTCCATCTCCAGGTGGAAGTATCTTCTATTATCAAATTATCATCTACTAACTCGGATAGATGAAATAAAGGAAGTGTATTAGAGCTACCCTTAATTACTGTTTCTCCTTCCGGGGTATCATAACAAGATATCACTGCAACATCGGAGGAAAGGTATATGGCACCTCCGGGAGAAAGCATCCTCTCTAATTCTCTCATATGAGGGAATAAAATCTTATCTAAGTTAAATAAACTACTAGAGACCAACCATTGAATATCCTCTCCGCCTGACAAGCCCGCTGCCCCAAACTTATCTCTAAGTTTAATCTCCATAGATTCATTAAAATAATAAAACATCTGAGATATAAACATAGAAGAAACTATTAAATCAACCTCTTCGTCCATAAAAGGCAGCTGGCCCTCTGGCTTAACCTCTTCGAATAAACCCATCAGTCTCTCTCTTGCCTCATCCAATCCTTTAGAAGAAGCTATTATCTTATCGACCTCATCTAATAATCTAGCGACGATCAGGGAGATATCTAATTTCCTTATTTCAATCCTGGATAATAAGCTCTCTATTTCTTCGGGAGCTAAGTCTCTTCTGGTCAACCCTAAACGCAGACCCTCTTTAGCTGCCTCCATGCTTTCTTCATCTAAATCCAATAATACTACCTTCTCAAATGTCTGCACCAACTCTGATAGAGGTATATCCATACAAGGGCCCGCGCCTAAAACTACAGCCACACCTTTATTTTCTGCCCTCTCAGCAGCAGCTAAAATACCTTTATGGCTCCTTTCTATATAATCTACCCAATGTTTAAAATATAAAGGCAATACTTCACGAACCCCTCTACCGATCTGAGCCGATAAACCAGTTATAGAAAGTTTGTCCTCAACTGGCTGTTCTACTTTTTCCCTATGCCATGGGTTTGCATTCGAGGCCAATCCTCGAACATCTGAATCATCTGTAGGTAACCCATCGACCATCTGATCATAGGCAGACATAAGTTTATAAGCGATTCCCGTCAACTGATCCCACTGTTGAACAAGTTGACCGAACTCTTGAGTATAGGCAACAATCTCAAGAACTGACAAGTGTGCAGTTATGAAATCCGGATCATCAGGTACAGACTCCATACCAGCAAAACACAGCACATCTGTAAGAAAATATCCAAGGAGTAAACCTAATGGTATATGAGTTTCCATATCAGTGATGTTATCTATATAACGGGAGGCTTCTTCAAACAGCGCTCGCTGCATTACGCTCTCAGAACATTCTCCTTTCTTTGCCTGACTAACTGCGTACTTTAAAGACCCACATCCATACTGTAATAATTCTTCTGCGTATTCCTTTAACTTAAGTTCTACCCAATCATGATTATATACTAATGCTGTCATTGTTCCTGTTTTACTACGTTTATCAACAACAACGCTTAATCCTAAAAACGCTAACGCTTCTCTATTTTGTTTAAGAAACTCGTTGGTCCTTTCAGGATCTTCGTAAGCGTAAAACATTGGTTTTGTAGACTCACCTAACACCGCCGCTATTAACATCAAAACCAATGTAGCCATTTCACGTTTTCTGAGATAATCTCGATCTTGTTTAGAAAGCATTCTTAAAAATTCCCAAAACCGCTCTGCTAAAAACAGTGCATCTTTATCATTAAGGCCTTCACCCAAGTAACTTTGAATACTTCTTGCCAATCTTGCCTCCTCCAACATTGCCTCCCGCGCAGCCTGCTCCTCAATCCTCGCCCTCTCTACTGCTTCCTGCGCGGCTCTAAAACTATATAATCTTCCAGTATCCCATTGGCCCCTTAACACAGCCTCGACTCCATCACTAACACCCGGCCGCATAACAGCTCCGTCATTGGTGTAACCAAGAGGCAGAGCAAACTCTATAGCTACATCATCTAATTTCAAATCAAGCCGTAGGGCATCCTGGATTATTTCTCTTGAACTAGCCTTCTCTGCCTTGAAATATTCGGCCGGGGCTTGCGCCTTGGGCGCATCCATCCATCCAATTAGATCAGCATTAATTTCACCAGACGCAGTAACTGGCCAGATGGGTAAATCCAGGAAAGACATATCTTCTATCTTTATTACGCCAAATAATTTCCTAAACTGCTCTTCAACATACCACTTAATCAGGTTTTCTAATGCTGTTGGTTCACCCCCGCTATCTCTTCGACGCATAGATCTCATCTTTGACGACCAGGCTGCAGGAAGCTCAAGTCCCATTGCTAAAATATATTTCTCAATCCTATTTCTTACTTGCGCAACAGGCAAGTTATACATAAGCTCTATAAACGCACGCTCGTCTTTAAATTCATGCTCTGCCCAATATATGCTTTTTTTCATGAGTAGGCCATGTTCTCTTGCCCAGGCCCTTATGGATTTACCAAATATTTTGCCTCCTTCATCAAGGTTAGCTACTTCGATTCTTGTATCTGGGTATTCCAAATATACTAAACCATCTCTCTCTACAAGTTGGGCCTTCGGCCTTTCTCTTTCTGCTAATTGAGCAATGGAGTTATTCTCTCTCAAGCTTTGATAATATGCCTCCTTATCCAATCCCAATACCTCAATAGGCTCTGTGGCAGCCCTTTTCATAAGTTCTATAAGTTCTGGCTTTATAGCATAATCAGGATCTGTTTCCAATCTTTCGAGTATACCTCCAGCGAGTAGATAACCTACGATGAATTCTGTAAAGATCCAATTTCTGTAATAATCTGCAGGGATTTCCCCCTGGACATTCAAAATCATTGCGTGCACAAGTTCCTTTAGTGTGCGATGGAATATACCAGCCATTGAATCATACCCTGCATTAAATAGTATCCTGACCGTCCAATTACCATCGCTGTCCTCAGCAGCTTCTATCATTGCGCGGCTCTTCTCGAGAATTATACGTTCATGCCTCTCCGCCAAGTCAGACTCTATACCCTCATACTCTTCCTTCTCCAGCCATCTTATCTCTATATCAGCCAAGTCGAATTTAGTAGTTTCGCTTTCTAATCCAAATATAGACTCTAAAATATCATAGAGTGAGGAATTATGATTCCATATCTCTGATTCTATCATCGCCCTTGTAAGGATCTCACGGCCCCTTAAGACCTCTTTTCTTGTTCCGTATACCTTTGCTTCACATTCTTCTAAACCTTCGCCGCTAACTGCTGAATCGACCACCTCTATTGTTTTATCGACTTCGCTTTCAGAAATACCTGCCTGCGCTCTTATTGCATCTATAAATTCCCCGCGTTTCTCTGGATTAGAAAGCTTCTCTAATAATATAGCACCGTATTGTTCCTTATTTTCTTGCTGTGATTCCCTCCATTCTCCAGCCATCTTACCAAAACCTGCATTAGGGCATTCACTATGTAACGACATAAATACACTTTCTACTGCTCCTCTTACTAGAAGACCTCTTTCAAATCCTGACAATCCCTCTGGTATCCATAGTCCTGCATAGAAATAAACTACACCTGATATAAAATCTGGCAATCCGCCTTCTATTGTTGGCACAATATTGCTCGCGAAGAATCCTTCCAATAGATTTGTAAGTCCGGCTCCCGTCAATCTTTGGTCTATAGCAGTTTCGTCTAAATCACGAGGAGCATTCTTCTTTAATACCATCCCACTAAACTCCTTAAAACCTATAAGACTATCGCCTAATAGTATAAACGGCACATCATTCTCTATAAGATATTCTGCCAATGCCCTATGGTCTTGCTCAATTTCTGGAACTGTCTGAAAAGATGCAGCAATATTTATCCAGGAGGCAGCAGAGTGTGAATCCTCATCTAACTGCAACAAACTTGTCTCATCATCTGGACCCACGATAAAATCCTGAAGCACGTCATGATTCGCTATAATTGTTACGGGAAATTCAGAAGTAACTTCATCAACCTCAAGTGTCACTCGATCATAAATGACAACTTCGGAATGAGCTGGAAAATAGGGCGTGTCAAGAAAATACCAATTTTCAAAATCACCCATATCTCCTTCCAAATCTACTACTACAACAGCGTGAGGTAGCATGTCTTGTCTATACAGCCCAACAAGATAGAGATCAAACTGTAATTTCCTCGGTGCTTTCTCTGGAATTCTATAATCTACGTTTTTAAATGTAATGGCTTTCTTTCCATATCTTTGAACAAACACTGCTACGATATCTACACAAACTACCCCCTCGCTCTCCTTATCGTACTTATCGTAATATAGAGCTGCAGGGGTTATGAACCTTAAAAAGTGGACCACTGCTTTTTTTGCAGGTGGCTCAAGATACTCGTCTAACGGAAAGTTATCTGGAATGCTATTTATTATTATACGAATCTCTGGAAAGATATATATGGGCCACCTATTTTGCTCTATGTTTTCTTCGGCTAATCTATTCAGCTCTTGGGCTAGTTCCACAGGAGACTTATCAATAATCCTGGGGACAATGACCTTATCCCTCCTGATAAATCCCTCTCCAACTCCCTCAACCCTTACCCTAACATGTTCAGGATAACTCCGTTTTTCATCCGTGGTTAGTTCGCTAACATAAGTTACTGGCAGTCCTGCTGCATCGTAAAAATTAAATATATATTTAGCCTTTTCTTCATCATAGTTGATAACTATTAGGACCGCGTCTTCAGCACCAATTAGCTGATCCATTAATTGTTCAACTGTCGCAGATGGTACTATCTTAGCTTCAACAATATAACTCTTTTCATAAACAGCAGTAGCCGTAGATGGTGGGGGTGAAGTAGGGATCTGTCCAAGCCCTGGTGTAGTTATTATCTCGCCACATGCGCTCAGGCCCATACTTAATAACACAAAAACAACCAACCCCAAATTTTTAAGGCGTGAAATCCCTAAGGTGAAAAACAAACTGTTACCATCATCTCCTTTGATCAATGGTTTAACTAAAGGCAAGCTATTCAAGAACTTTATAATATATCCAGCAAATCCAATCGCAACCAGGCCTTTAGAGACTAACGACGCATTATTCTGGGCCATGCCTCCTGCGAGGGGCTCATCAAATTTCCAATCTCTTGTCTGTGAGGACTTACTTCTTCTGCCCGATTGGCTATCAATTATCCAATCAGCCCACTTTGCTAAGATTCTATCTATATCTTTTTCCTCTTCTAATAAAGGAACTATCCCTGTCTTCTCATCACTAAACTCAAGCGCACCATAACACATTTCTCGTCTCTCATGTGGTCTTAGTAACTTCCAATCTTCTATTGTTGGATGTTCTGCCTGCCATTTTTTAGCTTCTATCTTGAGAAAACCTGAAATAGTATCAGCTTCCGCCTGAAGAGTAGAAATGTCTCTACCTTCGCCAATCAAAGCTCTGATATCTTCTTTAGAAAGCTGCACCTCTCCTATACTCACTGCCGGCCGTGCCACAACCTTGACCATATCACCATCTTCTCCTAAAACCTCTATTGTTACATCTGGAAATCTACCAGTTACACTATATTCGTCTTCACCAGTTTCTTCAATAAGCCAACCTTTTTCTAAACCTGCTTTGATTGTTTCCCAATTAAATTTCGGGTCTAATTTAATAACAACTTCTTCTTCGCTGTTCTCAAAATAAGCCATCATTCTATCAGGTGTATGTTCTGGTAAAGTAGTGGCTATTATCTTAGAAGCAATAATCTTATATGCATCTCCTATGGTTGGGCCCCACTGCCTACTTGTCCCTCCTAATTGTCTTAGATCGTAGCGAAGGATTCGTAGTCTATCTATAACAGGATCCCAGATGAGCCTTGCAAATTCATCCCCTCCTACAATGACGGTAGCATCAATATAATCAACATCTTTACCCTCGGCAATACTTTTTGCAAGCTGGTTAACAAGAGCTTTAAATAAATCATTATGCGCATATATCACATACTTGACCTCTGGTTTAGATAACCAAGGGCTGATAGCACAACTGAATACCCTGCTCTCAGCATCCTTTATCTCTACCTTTGTCCCACTAGTAACAGCCCTTCTAAAATTTTCAATTGAAGAGAGTATAGTATCTTCTCCTTCTTGATGCAACTTTCCAATATCTACTTTCATAAAACTAAATAATTCTCCTCGACTACTAAGTTTTGCCCTAGCAAAAAGGTAGGCTTCATGTGCATCTGAATATTTGAATATACAACGACCAGCGGCTGTTTTCATATCTATTTCAAACCCTTTCATTTTTTCTGTAAGTTCCTGCTTTTCATGTGGTCGTAACTCATCAAATCTATTCACCCATCTAAAAATAGTCTTCTCATCCTCTCTAAAACCTCTGATTGCCAAAGCCTCCTGTGCAACCTTGGACACAGCCATTGCCTCATAAAATAAGCCTTCAGCTGCTTCCTTAGCAGTCCTTGGCGTTCTTCTTCTGCCTTCTTCTTCTCTTTTTCCTTCTATAATAGCTTTATCTTCTGCTCTTCTTTCAAGACTTCCTATTCTGGATACGCCGCCATATATATTTAGATAAATTCCTAAATTGCTATCTTCTGAAGCAGGAATATCTCTCTCAGCACATAAATTCTTAGCTTTCTTTATAATAGCCTGTCTTACACGGTCATAACTTTCACCTTTCTCAGGACGGACAGATTTTTCCTCTTCTAACATATCTATTACTCTTTGCATTACAGTTAGACAAAAGTTGCTTTCATAAATAAGCTCCTCTAACCATCCAAGCACAACTTCTTCATCTAATAATGCCTCGCCTGTAAAATACAAGAAAATTTCAGGACCGCGAAGCGTAACTAGTCCTGTAAGTCCTTGCTCTTCTAAAAATTTAGCCATGTGAATTTGTAATTCCTGTTGCATTACTTCCAAGGCAATATCTCCCAACCAATGCCCTAATTCGTTATCTTCTCCTAATTGATTAAATATTTCACGGAAATTCTGTATCTTTAGATATGCTACCTGAACCCGGTTGCCCTCTTCTAATGCATGAATTGTCTCTTCTGCCATAATACGTATTGACTGCTGCTGTCTTAAATAATTATAGAACAATGACACACGTTCAGATGTCCAGAATATCTCCGGCAATATACTCGAAACTATAGATGCTACAAGAGATATTGAGAGAACTGCGGATAGGGCAAAGCCGAGTGTGCGTCTTATACGTGCACTGGCCCGGGCAGCCACTGTTTTTATATTTATGACATTCGAACTTGCATTAAGAATCTTTCTTGCAAAATTGACCATGAGGTGAGGGATGAGAACAATAAGAAGGAGATTTAAGATACTAAATTCAATAGGCTGTAGGAAATAGAAGCCTATGGTAAGGCCAGTAATAGATAGCTTCGCAGGTGAGAACGCAAAGATAAGTTTCTGCAACAGGGTCTCACCTTTAGCTCCAGGTAGGTGCAGGAGATGCCATGCAAACTGGAGCAAACCGAGTAATGCGAAGAATGGTGGAGCTATTGCTAAAGGTATCCCAAACGCCCAGGATAACAAAAGACTTGCGCCGTTAACAAAGAGACCTGATTCAATGAGTGTAGGAGCAAGGACTTGCGCAATGAGCTGTCCGACTAGCTCTGAACCAGTTCTCTCTCTAATCCAATCCTGAAGCGGCTGATACAACCTCTTTTCCAGCTTCGGCCACATGCCTGCATCTATATTGACTTCGATAATCTCGCTTTCACCTGTCCCCATGCCAATCCGCTGCCTTGCAGCTTCTATGATGGCATGGCCAACTTTAGAGCTGTCAAGTGCTTGAGATTCTTGCACAGCATCTTTTAGGCCATCCACTACTTCACCTATATCAGGACTAAACAAGTTTGCTTGGGCCTCAGCGAGCAACTCACGAAGGTTAACCCAGTTCTTAGAAGGTGGAGGTAAAAGAGCTATTGGCTGTTGTCCAAGACCAAGAGCACGATCAGGCCTGACTTGCTCAATGATTCTTTCTAAGTCACCTCGTCCACCAACAACCTTCCTTACTGAAGTGTGCGTACTGACAATAGCTTGAATACTTTCCAGGCCTACTGAAGCATAATTAATAATAGTGCCTCTTAATTGTTTTAAGCGGTCTCCAATCTCTGCCATTCTTGCTGCAGCCGAGGAAACTTCTGCTTGAGAAGCGCCATACCTCTCCTCAAAAGTAGGTGCAGGGGTTTTATCTTCAGCCATTCTTGCTTTTAGAGCAGAAGCAACTAATTTAATCATTAAACCTACAGCGCTCCATATCTTTCCACCAAGATAAATCAATCCTGCAATCCCAGTTCCAATAAACCGTCCCAGAGCAGAAATCCCTCTTCTAATGCCTTGACCGATTCTATAAATAGCCCTGACAGTAAAGTGTATTGGCTTAGCCAAGAGATTAGAAATTCTAAGCTTATTGTGGGCCTTTATTCGCTCAGTCATACTTTTAATTTGTGTCTTGATGTTCTGCTCAATCTGTTGCTTTACCTCCTTAGTAAGTGTCTTAGCCTCGTCTCTTAATGTCTCAAGACCTGCAACTATACCCTCAGCCTGGCTTTGCCATTGATATGCTTGCGAGACTCCAGCTTCAACCCTAAAGTAAAGTTTATCAATTCTACTAACAGTTTGAGCAGCTGTTGTTTCAACATCATTATAAGCCATCTGAGCCTTGTTAACTGCTTGTTGGCCCCGGTCTAAAAGCTCATCAAC
The DNA here is from genome assembly GCA_018902915.1 of Candidatus Omnitrophota bacterium. Taxonomy (GTDB): domain Bacteria; phylum Omnitrophota; class Gorgyraeia; order Gorgyraeales; family Gorgyraeaceae; genus JAHIPS01. The sequence goes on from JAHIPS010000056.1 coordinate 24,391, forward strand.
TTCACGTCCAACCTGAGGAGCCCAGCTCTTTGCCAAGGCCAGGGTCTTGATTGCCTCATCTAACTCGCTCTTTGCTTTAGCCTTACCTTCTAAAGCCTCGTCTCTTACTTCATACATATCTTCTATAGCTTGACTGGCCTGAGTAATAATATCTTGAGATGCTTGAGCAGTAGCTACTTGACTGGTAAGTCGTTCTGCCTCCTTTGCTTTTTCAATTGCAGATCGAAATTGATTTGTAGCTGCTTCAGATGCAGTAATAGAATCATTTGCATACTCACAAATAAACTCAACTGATTTTTCTACCAAAGCGAGCTTTTCTTCAGCAGCAGCCAAGCGCCCCCACATATCTACTCGGCCCCTTTGTGCAGCATCTATTGCTCTACGTTGTCCTATCTCAGCTGATTGTGCGTTTTCTTCACCTTGAGCGCTAAAGCCTAAAGCTTCCTGGCGCACAGAATCTTTTAAATGCTTGATTTTAGCAGCAATTCTTTCAAGCTTTAATATTCCTTTATTTATACCTGATTGTAAGGTCATAGCTTCATCAACAATATTAGCAATATGGCTACAAGCAGTCTGGGCAGTCAAAAACAAACCCGCATTGGTTGAACCTCGGGCTGTATTTAATATAGCTATAATTCCTCTATGATGTTCCTGTGCCCTTGACTTTAATGTTTGAAGTTGTTCAAAAAGGGCCTTTATCTTGTCAAACTCTTCAGTGAATTGTTGTTCGAGCGCCCCTGCTTGAGAATCCACATTTCTTGACCACTCTTGGACCCTGGTCATTAAAGCCTCATTGGCGCTGGCTTTGTCTTCTATATTTTCCACATGTTTTCTAACTTCTCTTAATGTCCCCTCACTTGCTTCATGCATTAAACCAATCTCTTCATAAAATTCATCTCGATTCTTCTGAAACGGGCCTTGTAATTCTCGATACATCATCATTAATGAGTAATGCGCCTTTTGGGCAAATTCTTTTCCTAAGGCCAAATCTTTCATGGCCTCTTGCAACAATGCCTTGGCCCTTGCTTCTAATTCTTCTTCGGCCGTCTGTTGGGCCAGGCCTTCAATAGCCCTGTCTACCTCTCTATCATTAGTTGCACCATGAATTAACCATGCCATGGATGCTATAGCTAAAGCAGCTGCCAGACCAAGAGGTCCTAAAGCTACAGCACCAACTGCACCCGTGCCAAGTAAGATAAGTTTAGCCAATTGCGCTGCTCTATCTCCACTGCTTGGGCTATCTGTTACTCCATTTGCAATAGCTCTAACCACGTCTGTAGTAACATCTATTGAATTTGCTGCTTTTTTTCCTGCATGCATTATTGTAGATGACCCTGCATCAGCTATGCCATATGCTAACGCTAAAGCAGGGCTATCACTTAACGTGTTAATCCTCTCTTCTGCCACCTGAGCTTCCCAACCACCATCAACTGCTTTAATACGTAAATAACCTGCCATTGCCATAGATGAAGCTATTTGTCCTATTCTATTCCTTAAAGATACCCTTGGCTCCATTCCATTTGTTCCCTCTAAGGCCTGCATAATTTTCTCAATTAAACCTCCATCATCCACAAGTCTACTCTGTTGTATCGCTTTAACAAATGGCCTCATATCTCCTCTAACTTTTGCTGCTTCAATGAGAAGATTAGTCATATCAGAAACAGGGAGTTCACTGATTACATCTATAAAACAAGTTGGATTCACATTTCCAGTAGATACCATCTCATTAGCTATAGCTATCCGCAAGGCCCTATTCCATCCACCAATAAGAAGCGCACCTTGAAGGAGTCCTTTATCAGCAACAATCATCCTAATGAGCCCTTGATCTTGAATTATCTTTTTAACTACAATTTCAATTACACCTGGCCATTTTCTCCTATAAGCATGGGCAAACTCAAAGACCTCTTTCAATGAAGTTGGCCCAAGCCCTGCATGTATCGCCCTTCCTAAGGCATCAGCTAATTCTGTCCGGATACCTGCATAGACAATGTCAAGCCAATCTTCTCCTGCTGTAGCCATAAATTCCTCATGGAGTTCTGCAACTTTTTCTATTAAAGGTCTCTCGCCAAGTTTATCAATCTTTTCACTTAAAGCCTGCCTATTCTTAACACCGTCCATATATTCTTCAGGTTCTGTATCTATCTCTAATGGTGGACGAGGTACTGCTACGCCCTGCTTCTCTAATTCATCCAGCCATAACTGATGAATCCTTTGTTCCTCAGTCAAACCATCCATAGGCATTGCAGGAACTGTATCTGGCTCATCCTCATCTCCACCAACTGCAACTCTTTTTTTAAATATAAATGTTGTAACTACTGTTTCTTCTACTGCCTCTTCCACTTTAGCCTTTGCTTCTTCTATTGCTTCCTTTATTTTCTCTACGCCACTCCCCTCACCTTCAACTACTGCCTCAAAAACTTCTTCCCTTAATTCTTCTTTACCATAGAGAAGTCTTACTACCTCTTCTACTAACTCTTTGTGATCAGAAAACATAAGAACCATCAGCATCTCCTGGCTAATATCTGCTAAGTTTTCTCCAAACTCTCCTAATACCTTCACCAGCCCGATTAAAATCTCAGCATTTCTTCGCACATTACCCAGAGCAATCATAAGGTTAACTAAAAGCCTTTGTGCCTCCTGAATTTCCTCTTCGCTCTTAAGTTCTCCGACAATCCTGCGCAATATCCCTGTTCTCAAACCTGCGTCATCCTCGGGATCAGCCCTTAAATCTTCGCATACAAACCTAAAACCATTCATCCCGGTAAAACTATTTTGGGCTTGGGTAAATCTCTCTTCTAATCTACGCTGGTCTGCAGGTTTAAGGTTCTCTTTAATAGTCTCCCAATTTCTTGCAAGTTGCTTAAAAAGGGTTAATAATTCCTGCTCGCCTTGTCCTTGCGCTTCCTCTATTAACTTCATTAACCCATCTACCCCGGTTTTCCTGATTAAGAACTCCAGCGCTTCAACCGTTTGTACACCTACGAGATGGCAGAGGTTAGCTGCACTTATCTCCCCTAATTCAAATAGCGCCTTGGCTAATTGTAACCTAAGAAATGGGGCTTCAATCTGGCCTAAGAGAGTCTTTAAGATTTTTTGCGCCTTGGAAGAGTCCATCTCCTTAAGTATATTAGTCAATATCCCTACTCTCCAACCTTCATCATCCTCAGGATCTTGCCTTAGGTTCTTTACTAATCTGGCAATGACTTTGTTGGTAGTGGAGGCTAATTCCTCTAAGTCCTGAGCTAAGTTCCTTATTAAAGGTTCTATTCTATCTGTTTCCTGACTAACCACAGGGTCCCTTGTGGCACGAGCTATTTGCTTTATTAATGCAATGGATTTATCTATCCCCTTTTCTCCTTTAGGAATGGAGTCTATTATTGCTTGAATTACCCTACTTAAAGCGCCTTGCTTGGCTAAAGTATTAGCAGCGCCTTGCAAAATCTCGGGATTATCTTTTGAAAAGAATGCCTCAGCTATTGCTTGATTTGTTTCTTGGGTCTCAGGTATAAGTCTAACCAGCTCTGCTTTCTCTTCTGGTGTTTGAGCCTTTCCTAATAAGTCTATTAAAGTAAGCTCTACCTCCTCTTTCTTTTTTAAAATAAGTTTTTTTGCCTCCTCATTCAAAGACCCTATGACTCTTTCTAAGTCTGTATCTTTTATTAAGTCCTTGGGTATTCCCTGCTTATCCCTGTAGGTAAGTCTATATAGATTTACTAATTCTTTTATACCAACCTCAGGAATTAGTTTCTTTACCATACCTATAGCTCCTATATCGACTAAAGTCCCAATAAGTTTGTCCACAGCCCCTGTTCTTGGACCAGGCTGAAAAGTAAATAATAGCTTAGTTAGACATTTTCTAATCCTCTGTCGTGTCCTTTCACCTTTGTCCTCAAAAATCCCCTTGAGAATCCATATCCTCCAACCGCCATCATCTTGCGGGTCTTGTTTTAAATCCTCAGAAATGACACTAAGGGCCTTTGTACCTCTGTTTCTTAACCTCTCAGCTATTTGTTCCATCAAAGGTTTCAGACTATTAACTGCCTTAGCAAGGATTTGTTCTTCTTTAACCATTTGCTCTCTTTGCTGCAGGTCTTCAGGTGCAGCTGATTCAGGTTTAAGCAGCTTGATTAACTCAATGATTAAATCTACCCTTATCTCAATAATCCTTCCAACATGCCAGAGCTGTTTCATTAATGATAGTATTTCTTCTATCCCCTCATTAGGCATCTCATCTATTGAGCCGGCAATTGCCTCAGCTAAAACCTCAACCCCAGCCACTTGATGTTCCACTTCCTGAACTGCGGCCTGGAATAACCATGGCCTTGTAGCAGAGAAGAATCTATCCTTTAAGGTTTTCTTAGCCTTCTCATTCATCATATCAGCCCGAGCCAATGCCTTATATGCCTCTACTATAGTAGGTATAGACTGCTCTTCATCAGAGATTAAGTTAGTCAATTCTTCTTCTACCTCAGCTTTTCTATCCGCTTCCACTAAGGCAGGGATAATATCCTTAAATAATATCTCACCTAACCAACCAGCCTTCTCTAACTCTTCTGTGGGAAGCATTCCTTCTCCAGTTGCCTCTAAGATTATCTTTATTGCTGAAAGGCCCATATTAATCAATCTATTCTTTAAAACCTTTCTTAATTTCTCTCTATCATCACCAAAAATTCTCTTGGAGATAGTAGCTACTACAATCAGTTTCTTTAAGGCCTCTGAATCTGCCCTTTCTAATGCCTCTTTTAATCCTTCCTCTAATTGCCCTCTTTTAGATAATGCAATAATTGCTTCTTCAATCAACCGGCCATTTTCAGAAGATAAAGACTCACTTAACGTCTCTTTTGCCTCTTGAGTCAATGAATCCTTCATCCTTCCTAATTGTCTTACTGCTCCAATTTGAGTGTTTATATCTTTGTCTTCAGCCCCTAAAATCCTTGCCAATTCAGACTCCATCTCTCCTGCGCCAATCTCTGCCTCAATCCTATCCAAAGTCTCCTTTATGGTTCTCTTTGCTATTGAGCTTTTTGCCTCAGCCAACGCCTTTACTAATGCCGGAAGTTCCTCTTTCCCTGCTTGTTTACGAATCTTCTTAGCTGCTGCTCTTACCAAAGAAGGAATCTTATCCTGCACACCTCTTATACTCATACCGCTTTCCTCATCTTCTAAACTAATAAAGTTGAGCAGGCCACGAAGTTCAGCATTAGTGAGTTTTCTGACTTTTTGTTCTTCATCTTCCTCACCAGCCATATCCTTAAGGCCAATGGTTATCTTCCCGCCTGCTTTTAGTTCTCCTGACATTATTTTATCAACTATAAGTTTTTCAATCTGAGCAATTTTTGTATCCATTGGTTTTAGGCCTGAATCTAAACTGTAGCCTGTCTTAGCTAAATGCTCTTTTACATCATCTTCTACAACTAAATCTATGTCTTTCCCCTCTTTGGCTCGTTCTTGTAATTGGCCGACTTTAATATCAACTATCCTTCTTACAGAATCTGGCTCTAAAGCCTTAAATACAACTTTCTCGTCAATGCGATTTAAAACTTCAGGCCTGAAATGCGCCTTAAGCGCATCCACTGAACTTAACCCCGAAGCCATAATGATTACTGTATTTTTGAAGCTGACCTTTCTACCCCTTCCATCAGTTAGATGGCCCTCAAGGATTTGTAAGAAGAGATTTAAGACAGCGTCGTGCGCTTTTTCAATATTGTCGAATAAAATGACTGAATAGGGACGTCTACGCACCCGCTCAGTAAGTTCGCCTTCTTCTTCATAACCAATATATCCAGGAGGCGCGCCAATTAGACCATTAACTTCATGAGCTTCTTGATATCGGCCCATATCAATCCTTATGAGGCTCTCCTCATCACCAAATTGAAACTCTGCCAGGGCCCTGGCTAATTCTGCCTTTCCCACGCCAAGGGGGCCAAGCAAAATGAATGAGCCAATGGGCCTATTGGGGCCTCGTGTACCTGTGCGAGCCCGCCTTATAGCATCAGAGACTGCTTTTACTGCTTCTTCCTGACCAATCACTCGTTCTCCTATTTTATCCTCCATCCTGAGTAATCTTTCTGCTTCATCCTCAGTTACTTTACCCGCAGGAATCCTTGTCTTTTTCTCAATTTCCAGCGCTATATCCTCTTCATTAATAACTTTTCTCCCTTTAATATTTGCCCACGCTGCTGCCTCATCTATTAAATCAATGGCCTTATCAGGTAAGAATCTATCTGGAATATACATAGCACTCCACAAAGCTGCTTTTGATAAGGCTCCATCTGTAAACTTTACCCCATGATGCGCTTCATATGCCGAACTTAGTCCCTTTAAAACTTTAACTGTCTCTTCCACTGTAAGCTCTTCCACATATATAGGATTAAATCTTCTCTCTAAAGCAGGATCTTTCTCAATATATTTTCTATACTCATCCAGGGTTGTTGCTCCTATACAACTAACCTCACCCCTGGCTAGGACAGGTTTCATAATCTCAGATGCATCTATCCCGCCTTTAAGGGCGCCAGCGCCTACTATTGTATGTAACTCATCAATAAATAAGATAATCTTTCCTTCTGCTTCCTCTACTTCTTTCAATATCGCCTTTAACCTCTCTTCAAATTCACCTGTTTCTTTAGCTCCAGCTACAATTGAACCCATATCAACTACAATTATTCGACGATCTTGAAGGGATTCTGGTACATCACCCATTACGATCCTCTGCGCTATACCTTCAACAATAGCTGTCTTCCCAACCCCTGCCTCACCAATCAGCGCAGGATTGGCCTTTGTCTTACGATGAAGAATCTCAACTGCCCTCTGAATCTCATCATCCCTGCCAATTACCGGATCTAATTTCCCCTCGCTGGCAAGTTGAGTTAGGTCTCGGCCGTAACGATCAAGCATAGAATTGGAGGCCGGTTTAATCAGGGCCTTTGCCGCTTCAGACAAGTTGGGCATAACAGTTGCTCCTTCTGCAAGCGCCCTTTCTGCTGCCTTTATCTGAGAGATTATATCCATCACTTCAGCAGATAATTCAAGACCCTGCCGTAAGTGTCGTGCACACATTTTCCAGAAAGTCGGAGCCAAGCCATCTTGACCTTTTGTTTTCAAATCGTGAAGATACATAGCAGCCA
>JAHIPS010000057.1 GCA_018902915.1 Candidatus Omnitrophota bacterium
CAGCTTAGAGCCTATATCTGACGTGGTATTAAATGGCGAGGTAGCTATTCAGACTGGAGACTTTCTTGACACAGGCAGATCACCTGACTCAACAGTTGACCGTGATGCATGGGCATTTGATATCGGAGCGACATATGATGGATTAAGCGAAGCCATAGACGTATTACCAGGTCTATCGCTGAGAGCAGGATATATATATCGCTCAGGCCAGGATGCAGTTAGCACCACTGATGATCTTTCAAGTACAGCTAACGAGAACAGAGCATGGGATCCTATGTATGAAGATCAGTCACATGGCATGATTGCAAACTATATCTTTGACGGCATGAACGATGGCGTGGATTCAAACGGCCGTACATTCACAATAGGCGCCAGCGCAGAGCCGTTAGAAGACCTTACCGTGTCAGTAGATTATTATTTCTACAGACTGGATAAGAAGTATGCTTCTGACAATACCGCTGGTCAGCTCAGGACCTTAAATGACCTTACTTATAATGTAACGGACAATAAGGACCTGGGCAACGAGCTGGATGTAGTCCTGGATTATGCTTACACAGAAGATGTCAACATGGGGCTTGCATGTGGTTGGTTTTTCCCTGGAGATGCATTCAATAATAAGGGGAGCTCTGGTTATCCAGACAACAACGAGACAGCCACACAGATCATTGCTTCTGTAGCAGTAGCCTTCTAAGTAGAAAACAACCAGGACTTACAGATCCCCTGGGGGAGCAATTCCCCAGGGGATTTTTTTGTGTTCTGCAGACGTCCTATTTAGGTACACCCTACTATATTTTATTTAGTAGGACAGATTTAAACCTGCCCTACGGTTATTAAGATTGCAATTATCAACATGGCTATCGAAACGAGAAGTAGGGTGTACCTAAATAGGACGTCTGCTATGGCGAACCAAACAATTGTATATTTTTCATTGAAATTATCGAATCACACGCTATAATATAAACATCATGAGAAAGATATTCGTACTGGATACAAACGTGCTTCTTCATAACTCAGACGCGCTGAAGGTGTTTACGGACAATGAAGTCGTCCTGCCCATTGACGTAATAGAGGAACTCGATATATTCAAAAAGGACAGCGATGAAAAGGGCAGGAACGCGCGCGCCACAATAAGGACGCTGGATGAATTAAGGGCGCACGGCAGGTTAGGAGAGGGTGTGCCGCTGAAAGGCGGAGGGATCTTGCGTATAGCGATGCATGCTGATATAAAGGGGCTTCTGGATCTTTCTCCGGAAGCAAGAGACAATAAGATCCTGATGGTGGCGTATGATCTGCAGCAGAAAGGAAACCGCGTGATCTTTGTCTCAAAGGATATCAACGCAAGGGTCAAGGCAGACGCGCTGGGCATAAAGGCAGTTGATTTTGAAAAGCAGAAGGTGGATGTGGGCAGGCTGTACAGCGGGTGGAAAGAGGTACTGGTAGACAAGCGGGATGTAGATTATTTTTACGCAAAAAAATTCCTCGCGATGACACAGGACGATATGTTCCCGAACCAGTATGTATTATTAAAGGATAAGGCCAATGAGAAGTACACTGCCCTTGCCAGATTTTCCTTTAAGAGAAAGGGCGCGGTGCCGCTTAGGCCTGATATAAACGACGTATGGGGCATAAAGCCCCGCAATAAGGAACAGGCCATGGCACTTGATCTATTAATGAATGATGATGTGAAGCTGGTGACGCTTATCGGCAAGGCCGGTACCGGTAAGACGCTTTTGGCATTGGCGGCAGGGTTAAAGAAGACGCTGGACGAGCATGCGTATAAAAGGATGCTCGTTTCGCGGCCTATCATACCAATGGGAAAGGATATCGGTTATCTGCCAGGCACAAAAGAAGAAAAGCTTGTCAACTGGATGAAGCCTATTTACGACAACATTGAATACATATTGGCTGTAAGGAGGAGGAAGGAGCATATCGAAGATCTGATCGATTCCGACCTCCTGCAGTTAGAGGCGCTTACCTATATGAGGGGGAGGAGTATACCCAACCAGTTTATCATAATAGACGAGGCACAGAACCTGACGCCGCACGAGATAAAGACAGTCGTGACCCGCGCGGGCAATCATACTAAGATGGTTTTAACAGGAGATCCTTATCAGATAGACAGTCCCTACCTTGACACCTCGTCCAATGGCCTGAGTTACGCTGCAGAGAAGATGAAAGGCCAGGGCATGTTCGGACACATCACACTCACCAGGAACGAACGTTCCGATCTCGCCAGTCTAGCTGCCGAACTATTATAATCAATTTTCTCTTTTTGAGCAGGCAGGGCTGAGGCCGTTCGGCACTGGAATAATTTCGCCGTCCGCTACGGTTTACAGCTCTTTCTTGTGTCTAACTATAGTTGGTCACTTGAGCAGAACTCGCTGTAATCCCTTGCGGACATGTGCCGAAATTTTCCTAATGTGCCTCAGACCTCAGCCCTGCCTGCTCAAAAAGGCACACTAATTTTATTCTGCTTGGGCATCTTGTATTTTCCCATTTCTGTGGCATAATCTAAGTAGAGACAACTGAATATGTAGGACGATAAAGGCAAACCACTTGAAAGAGTGGGGCGCAAAGTCAACAGACCTAAATCCGCCGCGATTTTTGGCGGATAAGGTGGCTGGATTACCGAAACTGATAAAGCCTATTCTTCCGAGCGGGGAATAGGTTTTTTTATTTGGTGTCTCAATGAAAAACCTGATCCTCATTTTAATGATCGTGATCATGGCAACATCCCTTCCCGCAAGAGACCTTGCCGGCGCCTCTAGTATATATAAAGGTATGGCCTCGTGGTATTCCAAAGATGACCCAGGCATACTGGAGACAACCGCCAATATGGAGCGCTTTGACGATGCCAAGCTTACATGTGCCATGTGGGACCTGCCGTTTAATACAGTCTTAAAGGTCACAAACCTTGAAAACGGGAAATTTATCTTTGTTAGGGTAAATGACAGAGGCCCTGCGCAAAGATTGGTGCAGCAGGGCAGGATCATTGACCTGACAAAGGCAGCGTTTTTGAGGCTGAGTGACCTGGAGAACGGTTTGATCCGCGTCTCAGTTGAAATAATATAGCCCATTCCCAAATCCCTTCCAGAATGCTTGACACTTTAGTCCAGGACTAAAGTGTCAAGCATTTTTATTTTTTCCTTGACTTCTTTGCCTAGTTTATTTATAATACTTATTAAATACAGTTAAAAAGGGAGGTGCTTTATGTGTAAGAAGATTCTATCATTTGTGCTCGCATCTGCAGTTATTCTTAGTTTTGTAGTAGTGAAGCAGGGTTTTTGTTACCGGATCCCGCCGGAAGACAGCAATATAAGGTATTTATACGTCTTTGGCGAGG
>JAHIPS010000058.1 GCA_018902915.1 Candidatus Omnitrophota bacterium
ATTAAAAATTACCATAAAAAGTGCTATTTTTTGGCCCCTTGAAACATCGGTACTTATAGCAGAAGTGTTCAAATTCAAAAATCCACCCCTGAAAAAATAGGAAAAAAGACATTGACAGGAAAACGTTTACGTGGTATACTTTTAAATAGGTTATAAATATATTTATAAAGGAGAGGATATATGTCTATTGGTCCTATGAGAATTAAGAAAATCGTTTCTCTGATTACCCTGGTAATCTTTCTTTTTACGAATATCAGCTATGCAGCCCCAAGTTCCCGTTCTCTCTTCAAAGACAAAAAAGTAGACCACAAAAAGCTCTCCACCCAGCGCGAAGACGCTATTGAGAAGAAAAAGTCTGTGCTTAGGGGTGAAGATGCTCAAACAGGCCAGCGGCAGAAAAGCCAGGCAAAGCAAGCTTTGCAGCTACATCTAAAGGACCTATCCCAGATACATGTTCCTTCGGAATACGGAAGGGTAATAGAAGTATATGACGCACGAGATACGAGATACGAGATACGAGATACGGAAGATGAACCACGATTAATCGTCCACATCCAGGACCTCCACACAAATCCTGAAGGAGAACTTAATCTTGCCAATATATTAGAGCTGCTCATAAAAGACTATAACCTGAATCTAGTCTGCTCAGAAGGCGCAGATGGCGAGGTAGATACCTCCAGTGTCTCCAGCTTCCCAGACTATGAGGTCAGAAAAAAGGTAGCCAGATTATTCATAGATTCAGGTGAATTAACCGGAGAAGAGTATCTCTCTATTACAAAATACCCGGATCTACAGATCTGGGGAATCGAAGATAGGGAGATATATTTTGAAAACATCATCCAGTTCAATAGAATAATGAAATTTTCACCTGACTCCCAGGTCTTTATCTCCAGTGCCCATGAAACCCTAAATAACCTAAAACCCAAGATCTACTCAAAAAAACTCCTGGAAATAGACCAGAAAGAAACAGATTACGAAGAACAAAAGATAGAGACGAATGAATACCTCGAATACCTCCTCGATGTAGCTGCAGCATCTCATGCTGCCACTAAATACAAAAACATCACCCTTCTAACCGAGGCCACAAAGCAAGAAAAAACCATAGATCAAGCAAAGATAATGCAGGAATCCCAGAACCTGCTCTTAAACCTGCAGGCAGCCCTATCAGGGAACAAGGACATGGATTCTCTGACAGTAAAGGCCGAGCTCTTCAAGGACCAAAAGATCTCGCCATTCTCATTCTACAGCTACTTAAAAGATTTAGCATCAAAACACATCCCTGACCAGATCTCAAAATATCCCAGCTTAAATAACTTTATAGACTACCTCACCAAGGTCAACTCGCTTGATTCAGTAAAGCTCTTCAATGAAATGGAAGAGCTGTCATACGAAGTAAAACTAAACCTCGCTAAGACAGAAAAACAACAATCCCTCATAAAGGCCTTAAGAAACATAAACTTCTTAGAAGGCTTCTTCAACCTAAAGGTCTCAAATGAAGAACTAGACCATTACTTAGCTAATAAAGACTCCCACAAAGTAGCCTTCTTTAAATCCACCATAACGGAATTAACGAACACAACGAACCTAACGAACTTTATCGATTACAACCCTTCGTTAATAGATAACCACCTCCAGGAACTCGAGGATTTTTATGACACAGTAAAGGCCCGTGACATTGCAATGGTAACCAACTCCCTCTCTGAGATAGAAAAGCGAAACGCTAAAGTATCAGCCTTAGTCTCAGGAGGCTTTCACACAAAAGGCATAACCACTCTCTTAAGAGAGAAAGGCCATTCCTACATCGTAGTCTCCCCATATTCATCCACTGAGATAGATGAAGATAATTATCACTTCTTGCTTTCAGGCAAGAGAAGGCCAATATCAGAGCTTATTGAAGAGATCAATTCTTTGCTTAGAGTGGCGCTTCCGTTTGCCTCAGATGATTTTATTATATGGTTACAGGATGCTCATAGAGAAGCAGTAGCAAATAGAAAACTCGAAGAATTATTTACTGATACTCGAGCGAGGATAGAAGAACAATTTGTCCTGGCAGATATAAGACTTTTACGCAGACGAGGCCTCGCAACTCTCCAGATCGCAGAACGACTACTGGAACATTTTCCTAATCTTGATCTTGATGAAATTGTAGGGATTGATGGAGGGAACACCTTTTATGTAAGACTCGGTGATACTATCGTAACAGTTGTTACCAGAGAAGGGATTGTCAAGCCTGCTGTGGGAGTTGATCTTGCAGGATTAAGAAGGGCTGGAGATATCGTGTCTACCAGGCTTGCCAGGGCTGCCACAGCGCCAGCTGATCGAATTGCCGCAGTCATGGCCCAGCTTCCAGAAGTCCATGCTCTTATAAATGACCAGGTGTCTCCAGATAGCCCTTTTTCACCCAGTGAAATGACAAGGGCTATAGAGGAGGCCAAAAGTCCTGCGATTGTGACAGACAAGGAGGCAATTGTATTATTAAACAGCTCCCTTCGCATTGTCAGGATTGATGATGTCATCCCGCATGAAGAGGCAGCGCATTCTGAGGAATTGCTGGAGAAGATAAGAGAAGAGAGATTTTTTAAAGGCCCTATTATCGTGGCAAAGGTTAAGGATAAAGGCGAGATTAAATATGTAATATTGGATGGCACTAACCGATGGAAGTGCGCGAAGGAACTTGGATTGCGCTATATACTAGTGGAAGTCATAGATTATGGGCCGAAGACTGCTAAGCTTGGCCGGTGGGATGGTAAGTTTTGGGATTTGGATGAGGACGAGCTTCGCAGGATGGCGGAGGATGCTGGAGTAAAACTTGTAGAGCTCGAAGAGCCGCAAGTAATTAGAGAATTTGATGGTGTACCGTATACGCGAATCTGGGTAAAGGGTAAAGCCGGGCAACAAGGTAAGTGGTTTGCAATAGGAGATCCTAAAGAGCTTGCGACAGCTACACAAGGATTTGAGGCTTTCAATAGATTGTATGATTTGTTAAAAGATGGGTATCTTGGCAAAGGTAGGGATAAGGAGATATTGGAGGATGGTTATGATCCTGAAGCACGTTATGCTGAAGAAGACTATTCTGCGCTTTTAGTCCGTCCCATGATGCGGTATGACGATGTGTTGGGTGTTGTTAGGACAGGAAAAGAAGTTGGCGTAAAGACCGATCGTCATGTGTTTTTGGAGGGAGAAGGTTTATATGGCCGAGTTATTGCCGGGCCAGTTATTTCATTGGCAGACCTTAGAGGAAGGGAAGGTATTGACCTAAAAGAAGAGATATCTGTATTGAATGCTCAGCTGCAGAGCAGGCTTGAAAGACAGATTCAATGGTTTAGTCTTGGGCCTGGTTGTAATGTCGATGAGGGAGGAGAGGCTCCTAGATTCTATGCAGAGACTACTATGGTTCCAGTCCGCGAAGCATCTTCGCAATCTTTTAAGGCAGCCATTTCCAGATTCGTAGAGAAGAAACTTACATTACCTGGCTTAGATGTGGATAGCGAGGCATATCAGGAGGCACTTCTTGAACTAGCCCAAACCCGCAATGAAATAGAGGCAGTAATAAGTATATCAGACGGCACAGAGAGGGCGCTTTTGTCCAAGGCGCTTGCAACAGCAGATGCACTTATAACATCAAATATCTTTGACCCCTTCTACGACCCCAAAGACCCCCCAGCCCTTTTATTCGACGCCGCACAGTTGACAGGAAAAATTGGTCCAGAATTTGTAGCGTACCTATCTGATGGTTCAGAAGGAAAGCTTTTTTTGGAGGAGGAGGTTTCGGCGATTATACAGAAGTCTTAAGACAAGCAATCGCCATACGAGATCAAGATCTGGCATCTGCTGGATTGATGATAACAGTAGACGAGGCATTAGCAGGAGGTATGCTGGCGAAAAGATATGATAAGATTGCGCTTCAAATAGCTCAAGGACAAATTGATATTGATACTTTCTTGCAGGTATTCACATTCTTCCTGATATCAGACGATAACGCCTTAATGGCAAATACTATAGAATTTCTTGAATCTGGACATTTGCTGGAAAGTTCAGGCGTGGGCCCTGAGGCAATAAGGAGACTAGAGGCATTGCTTGATGACGCTAATAATGGCGCTCAATTGGCGCAAAGAATCAGTACATCTTTTATTGAAAATAGAGCATTATGGGCGCCGATGCCAAACGAAACTATTCTTAGTCACAGCAGGCGTTACCCTGAGGTAGCTGATGCCTTTGCGCAAGGCCTTGCTAACTTAACTATAGAAGACGGTAACCTTGCTACAAGGGCCGCAAGCATGCTTCTTAACATGGCGCGTTACACAG
>JAHIPS010000059.1 GCA_018902915.1 Candidatus Omnitrophota bacterium
GATTTATTTCAGAGTTAACTCAAGTCGGTCCTGGTGGTGATATATGGCACGCACCTGCCTTACAGGAAATTATTGATATTGCTTTAGGCAAGAGAGACGCTTTGGATATTTCACCAGATGAAGCAAAGAGAATAGAAGCAGTCATTGATGAATATCTCACCGACGTAGCTTCTATTCCACAAAGAAGCGCTTCACAGGAAGAAGCTGAGGAGCTTGAAGTTTATCTTTTAAGTATTGTAGAATCTTTAGGAGTTGAAGTAGACAGGAAAGAGACAACAGAAGTTTTAGAAAAAAGAGGGGCAATCGGAAGTAAAGAAGATACAGGCAAACCTTTTCTTGAAACAAGAGCGATGATGTTTACTATTCATGAGATAATTCATCTGTTTATTTGGCTAGCGAGAGATCCGAAACTAAAGGAGAACTATGGGGTTATTTTTCCTCTTGAGTCACCTCAGAGAGCAGCTTCAGAAATATTAGGTAAGATAGGAGAAATCTGGGCATTAAGGCAGTATGGAAATTCATCCTTGCCTTTTCCAGAACAAATGGATACTGAATGGAGTTTAGAGGATGAAATAAATTCAAGCGTTGAGGAAATTATGGATTTTGAATTACCTACCGCGTTACCTTCCCTACCCGTGTCCATCTACGAGGTGGACACGGTAGACAATGATTCTGGCGAGCAGCCTGCCAACCCAGACTCCTCGCTTGCCGATTCCCAACTTAGTGAAGAGATTCTAGGAGAGATTTGGGATGAATTTTCGGCAGAATATTCTAAGTTAATAGACTCAGAGACAGGACGCCCACGTAAGGGAACAGGGGCATGTAATAAGATTTCTGAGATAGCAGCTCGAGTTTTATCAGAAAGAGGAATAAAGGATATAATTATTGTTTGTTGCAGTAGGAAAATGGAATACCACGCCTGGGTTGAATTCATTTGGAATGGGTGGTTATATTTACTTGATGCTTCCATTGGAATGGTGGACGGCTATCCTAAACATGGCCATATTATTAAAATAGTGCCATTTACTTATGAAGGCATGGATGAACGAGAGAGAGAATGGTATTTAGGTGAAGAGGGACATATATTCGATTACTTTTATTTTGATCCAAAGAAAAAAGAAATAGTTTGGCATAGTCCAGATAGAGATAATATTTCTATTTCAGATAGATTAAGAGATATTGAAAGACTATGTGAAGTCGCAGCAAGGAAAAAGCCTGGAAATGCGTTAGCGTTTTTCTTATCTACAGTATTAAAGAAAATATTAAGAAACGCTCTCCTGGTGATAGATACAGGATCAAGCCAGGCGGTGAGTGAGAAAGAAGAGCCATCCGCCGCCCAGCTAGCCGCCGAGGGGGAGACTACAGGACCAGCAGAGGATGCAGTAAAGGACCTCGTGCTTAAAGTTGATAAAGGGCAGAGAGACGATGTTAATTTAGTAGAATTTTTACCCAAGTTTACGATGTCAAAGGTAATAGAAACAGCAAGGGGTATACAACGTCTTGAACTGAGATGGGCTGGGTCTGTAAGAGGAGCGGAATTTGTTAGTTATCCCGATATGTTTGCTTATAGTGTTCATGAATCTGATCAGGGTGAATGTCTTAGTGGTGTATATGTGCCGGATGAATTGCGAGGTCAGAATTTACTACGTCCACTTTTGAGGAGGTTTTTTATTGAATTTCCCAATGTGCAGCGGACACATCAGGGTGTTAAGAATCTGATACTTCTTGCTTTATTGATCGAAGAGTTTGGTTTTGAACCCGAAGAGGATGACATTCGTCCGAATGCATTTATTGGACGAAGCCCTGGACAAGACAAAGGCCTTGTTTACTTTACAGATGAAGCAACCGAGCGATTCTTCTTCGATAAACCACTAGGTAGTATGCTTGTTCAGTTTGAGAAGGTTGACTCTCTTGACATGATTGCTGAACCACAGCCTGTTTATTTAGGTATCCCCTTGATGGTGAGAGACCGCGCAAAGTTTAAACAAGCTCTATCTCTTTTGCCAAGATTTAATGATGGGCCGTTAGCAGAAACTGAGCTTACCGCCCAACAAGCCTCAGCCGTCAAACGAACCGCCGCCGAGGAGCAAACCAGAGTTGTACAAGTCCTCCTGGATACTATTACAGCAAGGGGATCTGATGTTGATCCAGAGGCACGTGAGAAGGCTATTACCGAGATGCTCGAGCTATTGAAACCAGGGCATGTGCAGAAGCAGTGGGCAGAGATTGCTGCCCATTATACGCTTGGACCGTCCAAGGAGCATGGGGCCTATGTAAGTTACTTAGAATATCTTTATGACCTTTATAATAATTACATAGTAGATAAGGGGTTTGGGCCTGAGGTGAATTACAATTGGTTTCTTTCTCCCTCTGAGCGTATGGATAGTTTTTCCAGGATGATAGTACGTTTAGCTACACTGGCCTCTGATGAGAAGCTATCTGAGAGGGAGCTAACTTTGTATGCAATGGTTCTACGATCGTTTTGTGGATGGTTTGTGCCTTCAGGAGTTAATCCTCAGGATCCTGGTTCCTGTGTTGAGGTACTGTTGGATCTTGTAGTTCCAGGCAGGAACATAGAACAGGCATGGTTGGTTGTTGGATTTGGTGATGTTAGAACTATTAAAGGTTCGGATGACTTTGCTCAGGCTGAAGAACTTTCTGAAGGCGCACCTGTGATAGGTGTAGAGCTTAAGCAGGTTATGGTTGTAAGTGCGCGGGAGAAGGGTTACAACGCCTTTTGGGGAGATGCTTCCAACCTTGGATTTGAAAGAGATTCATTCGCAGGTGCGTTAATAGTCAATCCTTATAAAATGTTTTTGGGTAAGGAAGGGCGCCAAACTGGACATAAAGATGTTGACTACTCAAAGGTTTTAGCAGAGATACGCCGTGTTGTGGCCGATGGAAGACCTATTGTTATTCGTTTGCATAGAAGACGTTATGGAACTGATGAGAATTTTTCCGCTCAATGTGATGCGTGGGTTGGTTTGTTTAATAGGGAGTTATATGTTGGTATAAAAGATTATATGAAAAATATTGGTGCGGGCCTTGAGCAGGTGATGGAGATTTGGGCTTCAACATCGTCAGCTTCTCTCAAAGAACTCGGTTTTGATGAAATCTCTGCACCAATCCACCTGACCCCGCGGCAGCGAGAGATACTCGAGCTGATGGCTGAGGGGTTATCAAGAGACGAGATTGCCAGGACACTTGGGATTAGTTTAAATAATCTTAATGTACAGTATCATCTTGTCAGAGATCGCCTAAAGGAGTTTCTGGGTATAACTAAACCTGATATTCATAGTCCTACTGACCAACAACTTTACCAGTCAATGATAGAGACACTAAATTGGGTTCTACAGTTGGGATTAATCGAAGCTGATCCGACACCATTAGAAATTCGTGCCAGAATTCCTTTAACTGATTCAGAACTCTTTATATTAGAGCAGTTAGCTAAGTTTCAGTCAAGAGAAGATGTTGCAGAAGCTTATATCAAGTGGCAAATGTATCTAGATGGCATTTCTGAAGAGGATGAGATATTCGATGCTACAATCAAATCATTAAAGAAAGACTCTATAGTAAAGAATGCAGTTTTACAGAATATAAGGGTTCAAATATACAATGCTACACAAGCATTGCGAGAAGCTCTAGGAGATGAAGCTGAGGATATACTTCCAAAAGAAAGAGAGTCAAAAGGAGGAACTGAAGAAGACCTTGAGTGGCGTGTAAAATTATTAGAAGCGTTACGTAGATTTAAACCAGTAGAGATCTCAGTTCGGTTACTTAAGATGGCAGAGCGCGCTGTTGATTTTCATCATATCAAGATATTAGAATTAGTTTTTGGAAAAGATAGGGATGAAGTAAAGATAGACGATATAGAACGCATTGCAAAATCTCCTTTGACGCCTTCGGAATTGTTAATAATATATCTACTTGCCGAAAACTTGACAGATAAAAAGATAGCTGATAGGCTTTCTGAGTCTAGGCCAGTTGATGAACCTATGACAGATGGAAATATCAGACAACATATCAATAATATGAAGAATCGGTTGGGCATGTCTGAGGAAAATACAATGCTCAAGTTAAGGCTTGTACAGAAGGCAATGGAAGAAGATTGGATTGAGAAAAGAGACATAACACCTCTTATAGTCAGGGCTGAGATAGGTTTAAGCGAGAGACAGATAGATGTATTAAAGGTTGCATATAGTTTAAAAGACTCAGCTTTAGAGAACAGGGTTATAGCTGAACGATTGGGAATAGGAATAGGTAGTGTAAGTGTTCATTGGAAGAATATATTTGAAAGACTAGTAGTTACAGAAGAAGTTGAAGATCTTGAACAAAGGAAGCGGCTAGCTCTAGAGAAGACAGAAGGCTTGGGCATTTTCAATAAACTGGAATTTCACATCATCTACAAGACAGTTGCTTTAATTTGTGCTGAGAAAGGTAAGTGGGAGAAGGCCCTGGAATACATAATCGAGTCTATCCAGTTAAATCCAGAGAAAGAAAATGCTGAATACGCCATTTCTTTAGCAAAGAAGATTAAAGAGGTAAGCGGCCTTGAGGCAGCTCGGGAATTCGTAGATAGATTCTTGAAAATTATAGCCTATGTCTTAGGAAATATAGAATTGGATGAGGGAATGGTAAGTAGGTTAAAAGCTATCGTAGAAGAAGAGACCGCCGACCCAGGCCAAGGCGGCGCAGGAACAGTTGATGAACGAGACGACCTCATCCAAAAGCTCAAGATGGTCCAAGAAGGGGACTCAGATATAGCTATAACATATGATAACAGCGATGGGGAAAGGATTGAAGAGGTGTCAATTAAAGAAGGTTTA
>JAHIPS010000060.1 GCA_018902915.1 Candidatus Omnitrophota bacterium
ACAAAAGAGCACCCCTTCTATGTGGAAAATACAGGGGGACATGTGTCATTGCGAGCGACTGAAAGGAGCGAAGCAATCTCTGATGGGATTGCTTCGTCAGTCGCTTCGCTCCTTCCTCGCAATGACAGGGCGCTGCCAGATGAGGAAGGTTTCTTCAAAGGCACCTGGATTAAGGTAAAGGACCTAAAGCCAGGCATGAGCCTACTTAGCTTCACAGGCAAAAAAGTCAAAATCACCTCCATCACCAGAAAGAACCAAAAAGTCGAGGTCTATAACCTCACAGTAGATACCTATAATAACTACTTTGTAGAAGGTGTGCTGGTGCATAATAAGCTACCCGCCCCGGAATCTAGTGGCGGTGAAGACGATATCGGTACCGGCGAAAAGCAGGAAGACACTATGCCAGGGCAGAATGAGACCCAAATGAGTATCATAGATCACTTAAACCAGCAGCCTGCCCAGATTACATTCAAGCCTCAGGAAATCAACAAGAATCTGATGAAACAGCTCGCTTTCCATCTAGAAAAAGCAGGGACTAACGGCAAGTCAGATGAGTTACCTGTAGAGGGGCGTGAGTATATTTTTGGCATGTGGGACAATAAAGAAGCTGCCAAGAGTGTCTTTAGAAAAGAAGGGATATCAACATTAGGCGGTAATATAGAAAAAGGCATAGACCTTATTTATGACAGCGGATTACAGGCTGAGTCGTTAACTAACAAGGCCTTCGATATGATTTCCGCAAAGATTTATACATTGATAGGTGAGGGTTCAAAAGAGGCTAAGAGCGAGGCTATAGTATACATCAAGGGGTTGTGTGATGTTTCTCCTATCAGAGCGGCTAGAGTGCTAAACCAGCTTTATTCCAAGGGGAATAAAAAGCAGCGCAATGGGTTGCTGGATTTATTAAAGGATAAAGCAGGGGTAGAGCTTACTAAAGCACCTTTACTCTCAGGCGTAGATATAAGCACACAAAAAGAGGCATCCTTGTCTAGTACCGAACCAGTCTGGATAGTAAAAGATAACAAGGGCAATGATATTATACTTCCCGGCCAGGAAGTAAAGCTCTGGATAAACGGCGAGGTTCACACTGTTCTTATTACTTCCAGCTTCCAGTCCTCATCAGAGAGTACTACTCCGGAAGTTACAAAGCAAGAACCGTACAAAGAGACAAAGAGACCAGTCGGAGTGCCTATTGGTGGAGTTACAAAAACCGGCTGGGGTGCCGTAGGGTTTATAGGAGCTGTATGGGCCAAGGTAAATAGCCTCTTCTATAAGACTTCATATGAAGTAGTTACCTCGACAAAATATAATTACGGCTTTATAGATGTCACAGGCCTGGAATATGACTCCAGTAAAGGTTGTTACATAGTAGGAAAGGGCAATAAATATGAGTTGAAGACGACTACCGGAGGGACATTGGTGCTTGATGCTGGTCAGAGGATTTTAGAAAACGGCACTCCGGCAGCCGGTCAGATCGTGACATACATTTCTAAAGAAGCAGGGGGAAAGAACTGGAAGGTCTATACCCTGGAAGGAGATAGATTTATTTATATGGCAAGTGAAGAAGATTGGCAGGCAAGCGGCATAAAATATAATCCGACAGATAATACATACACTATACCGGCAGGCCATTCTCTTAGATTGAACCACTCAGGCCCTTCTGCCAAGACCGAGATTACTTATACTATTGATGGGCCGCTTACATTCAATGGGGCAAATCTGCCTGCAGGTACTGTTATAAAAGTAGAGAAGAATGAAGTTGTAATTCACGAGTTTAGTATTTCCACTCAGCAGATCAGGTGGGGCGATAGTTACCCGATGAGCGTGAAAGAGCAAAATAATGTTAATCTCGCAGTGCGTTATATAGACTATGCATCGGATACCACTAATGATTTGGCCAAGCGTAGAGCCGCCGCAGACGACGCCATTATCATACTGAGTTCTTCAAGGCCTCAGGTTGCTTCGGAGTATGCCGCCATAGCTTATAACCTGCGAGGCAATATCAGATTAGAGCAGAACTTTGCGTCTCCGACAAATGATCTTACAAAGCTTGATAAGAGGTATACTGAGATAGTGAATGACTATGAAGCCGGACTTTCCAGCGTAGCCAGCGCTCCCGCACTAAGAAAACCCTCAATAATCAGTACTATAAACAGTAATCTTTCTCAGGTCCTTTTCAAGCGCTCTATAACCAGGAGATTGGAGTCTTTCAGCGAGGAACGCTCTGGTAATTTAACGGCAGCTGCCAATTTCCATAAGTTGGCTACGCAGGATAGATATAGATCGATGGGTACTTCTGTCCCGTCTGTGATACCAGCCTATGTCCCGCAAAAGACAAATATAGACAATGACAGTTTATATCTCGAGGCGGTGAATAGTTCTACCGCAGTGCCTGATGCTTCAAAGATCGACCTTGGCTATGACCTGGTAAGCGTTACTTACAGCGACGCCTCAGGAGTGTCAAAGACAATGGGGCTACTTATTACAGGCGTAGCTGATTTAACCTATGGCTCGAAGAGGCAGAGGGTGATGGTTACGCAGGACGTGGAGACAGGGCAGGTGAAGGTATTGCTCTTCTCTGACCTCCATGCGGGTAATTCAGTATCAGAACATTTCGCGTATGTAATGTCCTCGTTCTTCAACGGACCGGTAAACAGATATTATCCCGGAGGCAACAGGTGGAAAGAGATGCTATATATTATGGCCGATGCCGGCTTTACAAACTATAACATAAAGAGAATAAATCCGGCAACCGGAAAAGAAGAGACAACACTCAAGAAGACAGGATTTACAACAATAGTCGATAGGTTTATCAATAATACTGAGCTATACAACAAGAGGAATATAGGGCAGGCGACATTGCTTAAAGGATATTTCAACAAGAAATATGGCATTGATATTGTAGGGCAAGCCAAAGCCGGCAATCTAAATGACACATGGCTTACTGCCAATGGAATTACCGAAAGAGATTTCAGTGACTATAACAAATTCCAGATAGGTGCGGTACAGATACTTGACATACCTCCCGAATGGCTTAAAGACCTGAAACCCGAATACGCATCATTGGTAAAACCTATAACGGGTGATATTTCGATATCAAGCGGGAACTCTATTGCCAATACAGGCGGCTTTAAGGGATTTATACTTAAGGTTAAAGAAGAGTTACGTGACTGGGTTAAAAAGACGCTGAAGTTCGGGGCTATAATTATTCCCTTTATTCTTTTCTTTATTAAGTTTAGTTCCGATAAGGAGCGAACCAAAAAGGTAAAGGAAGAGCCTCCGGCGGAAAAAGTAAAGATAGCTCAAAGATCCCCTGTCGAGATCTACACCAGAGAAGAAATAGGCGGAAAAATAACCCTGGAAGCTGTCTTTCCCGATGGATATACAGCGGGTAATATAAGCGAGGTAAGCTTTAAGGTTATCTCGTCAAGCAGAGAAATAATAAACCTTAATCCTGTAAAAGACAAGATAAAGCTGCAAGCGCTCCTTGAAGGAAAGATTGTGGAGTTCGATCTCGCTACAGAAAATACAGGAGAACATGTACCCGGCTGCTTCCAGCCAGACATGCTTTATATCGTAACCGCTACAGTAAAAGGCAAGGAACTTGACATGACCACTGACTACGCCGCTGATAGCAATCCTCAGAAACTGTTAATATCAGCTGATACGCCAGAGGCCAAAGTAAGGCCTGAAATGGAAAAGGAAAAACCAGAAGATAACCAGCTTACACTGACAGGAGAAGATCTTATAATAGGTGACACTGAGACTGGAGCCGGAGTAGACCCGAAACGCGACAATTATTGCTATATCGTAATAAAAGATAATGACTGGAGCAATGATAAGATTAAATCCTATAACGATGTGAAGGATAAGTCTATAACCCTTGATGTAAGCGGAAAAGAAGACGGAGATGTCATTGCCCTGACGATAGAGGTCGTGGATTCATGGGACCCAAATAGAAAGAATATCTATAACATGAATGTGACCATAAAGGTAAAGGAAGAGCCTGCATTCAAACCAACCACAAGTGCGCATCAGGCCGGCTTTAAACATGAATTGGATCCCGATAAAGAAGATATACGGATAATGTATGGCACTGTAAAGGTAGAATTAGTTAAACCTACCTTCCAGGATGGCACCGTCATAAAAAGCATAGTATTCATGAAAGACAGCGTTGAAGTAGCTGTACTAACGTCTGGTGAAATAGAGGCCTTTATAAATACCGGCACCTTGACCCGGAATATAAATACCTCTAATGTTGAAGATGATGTAACAGTTATCATATCCGGAAACACAAAAGACGGCAAAGACTTTGAAAATACACATGATGTAACGATGATAATAGGAAATGACCCTCCTGATGTTAAAAATACGCTAGCTATTGCAGAAGAAAGAGTGCTAGAGAATATAGCAGTACATGCTCAAGAACTTCAAGGAGACGCATATAGAGTAGTAATTAGAGAAAATATAGCCGAGGGAGTAGCTGAACTTATATATAATCCAGCCGAGAAAAAATACTATCTACGTTATACTGCAAATGGAATCGAGCAAAAACAGGAGATTCAAGATATAGAAAACATGCTTGCGGATGACGGGAAGCATATATATGTCAATGGCTGGAGGACCAATGTTACAAGATCTTTCAATATTACCTTTACCGGCCAGTATGAAGGCCAAGGTGAAATAGAATGCGAGGTGTGGGCCTTGGTTAGGTATTCCGGCAGGAGTTATTTTTCAGAAGAAGGCCATGACCAGGCATGTGAAGAAATGGAGATTGTAATAAATGGAAAGAGTTATCTAATTAAAGATCAGGACAATGACTATCATCGTGGTGAAGAGAAATACATATGGGTAAGACTTGGGGGCACTTATAATATAATAAATGGCGAGAATAAATTTGTATTTAACCAGGGCAATCAGGGGCCCCAGGGTGGAGACGATCCTACTGGAAGCGCACATCTTGCACGCATGCTGTTTGTTCCGAAAAAGCATGATAAGGCTGTATGCAGGGCAACAGATGAATTTGGGGCTGAGCATAATGGAGAAAGTGAGAATTTTAAAGTATATATAGATATTGTATCATCAGAACCTCCCCTGCCGGAAGGCTTTGGAGATTTAGCCAAGCGCAAGGCCTCTAGCAAAAATGGGGCAAAAATAGAAAGACAGGATCAATTACAGGAGAAACTGCCTTCAGAGACAAAGCTCTACCAGAACTATCCAAATCCTTTTTCAGGCAGAACAATTATCAGGTATGAGTTGCCTTCTGATCAGGCGTCGGCAAAGATAGAGATTTTTAACAGCATGGGTCAGTTGGTTCGCGGGATAGACGTAGAGGCAACTGCTGGAAAGCACCAGGCATCATGGGATGGCAAGGACGCTGACGGCATAAACGTAGCAAGCGGAGTATATATTATTAGAATTATAACTCCTAATGGAACCAAGATAATAAAGGCCGCACTAATAAAAGGCGGCCCTATTAGCGATGCCGCGCCGTTTGGCACGTCCCCAATCGGCGATGCAGATTTATTGATTTCTCCATTTCTCGGCGTTGGAACGCCTATAACCAGTGGTTGGGTGCCAGATCTGAAGCCTGTGCCGACTGGGCATGTTTCACCATGGGAAGGCGGAATAGAGCTGTTTAGAGATTTGAATACAGCAGGGACCCTTGGTATTACAAAGAAGCTTAAGAATGACGGGAATCTAATAGGAGGGTTTAAGGCATATATCGAGGCTATATTAACATTAGATAAAGATACAGGCGCCCTAGATGCCGGCACCTTAAAGTATGGCAAGGGATGTTTTAAGGACATCCTTCTTG
>JAHIPS010000005.1 GCA_018902915.1 Candidatus Omnitrophota bacterium
AATAAAATATTCCAAACTTTACACAGAGGTAGCCGATGAAAACTTATCCACATATTAACATTGCTAACAAAGAAAGAAAAAGAACCAAAAAGAAAGAAAAACTACTACTGCTTCGGTAACATTCTATTATGAGTCAACTGGCTGCGCTCTAAGTTGACAAAATGAACGTGTCGGATTTGTCAAATTAGCGAAGGGAGGCGAACTGGAGCTCGTAGAGCCTCTTGTAAACGCCTGAACGCGCCAAAAGCTCTGCGTGCGTGCCTGATTCCACGACTCTGCCTTTATCAAGTACGACTATATTATCAGCGTGCTCCACAGTGGACAGCCTGTGCGCGATCACGAACGCTGTCCTGTGCGCCATGAGCCTGTCTATTGCCTCCTGAACCAGGCGCTCAGACTCTGTATCGAGCTGACTCGTGGCCTCGTCCAGTATAAGAATGGGCGGGTCCTTAAAAAGCGCGCGCGCGATCGCAAGGCGCTGCTTCTCCCCGCCTGAGATCCGCATGCCCCTGTCGCCTATAAAGGTGTCGTAGCCCTTTGGCATCTTCTCAATAAAATCATGCGAGTTCGCTGCCTTTGCCGCCTTTATAATATCGCCGATATTCGCGTCAGGCTTCCCAAACGCGATGTTATTTCGCACCGAATCATTAAAAAGTATTGTCTCCTGCGTGACAATGCCTATGTGCTCACGAAGAGAGTTTATAGTAAAATCCTTTATAGTTTTCCCGTCAATCAAAACCTCTCCATCCATAGGATCATAAAATCTGGGCAATAACCCGACGAGTGTAGATTTTCCAGCGCCGCTTAAACCCACTATTGCTAGGATTTTACCTTTTACGAGCCGCACATTGATATCATTGAGCACTGGCGTGCCTTTATCATACGAGAAATTGACGCTTTTCACCTCTATAGAATCGTTGAACTGCGAAAGCCTGGTCGCGCCTGGCGTATCTTGAACTTTAGGCTCCCTGTCAAGCACGCTAAAGACCCTTGTTATTGCTGCTAATGCCTGCTGGTTTATGCCATAAAGCCTGGAAAGCCGCTTGAACGGCTTTATCAAAGACAAAAGCGCTGCCAAAAACGCGATAAACGCGCCTGCTGAAAGACTGCCGCTTAAAACCTCTTTACCGCCAAACCACAAGACAATGGCCATGCACGCCACGCCCACAAATTCTCCCAGCGGGCTTATAACAGCCATGCGCTTCACGGACTTGATAAGCATCTTGTAGTATTTATTGTTATGGATCTTAAATTTGCCTATTTTATAGTCCTCTGCGCAGAAGGTCTTGACTATATCTATGCCGTATATGGTCTCGTAAAGCTGTGAATTAATATCAGCCATGCTCTCCTGCGTGGCTGTCGAGATCTTCCTGAGCTTTTTCCCTATCTGCACAACAGGAAACGCGACCAGCGGGAACACCAGGATCGTAACCAGCGTTAGCGGCCATGAAATTGAAAAATAGACCTTTATCCAGATAACCATTGAAAGGTACACCAAAAGCTGTATTGGCTGGAATAAAAGATCTGTAAGCCCTTCTGTAACTGAATTTACTATGACTCCGACATCGTACGTGACCCTTGAGACGAGCTCGCCGATCTGTATGCTTGAATAAAAATCATGTGAGAGCGAAAGGAGTTTTTTATAAATGGCGAGCCTCGCATCCCTCAATATAGACTGGCCCAGCCTGGCCATAAAATATGTCTGGAAAAACAGGAATATCTCTTTTATGAGAAATATTAAAGCTATAATAAATATAAGCCAGTTTAAAAGCGCCACCTTTGGAATAGAGTTTATCCTGTCAACAAGATTGACCAGAAATACAGGCGGATTTTCCACGCCTGGCAGGGATATGGCCTTTCCAGACAGAATATTGTCAACAATAGGAATTATCACGCCCAAAGACACCCCTCCCATGCTGGATGAGCCAAACATGCATATAATAGCAATCGCCATTATCCAGATATGCGGCTTCAGAAATCTTAGGAAACGTAGATAATCCTTCATAATCTTTGGACATATATATTATCACATTCATTGACATCTGTCCATGTCTTTGTTATCATTGTAGATATGAAAAAACTACGTGTAGGAGTAGTCGGGCTCGGGAGACTGGGCTCGCTCCATGCCCGGATATACTCAAAACTTAAAAATGTAGAGCTTATAGCGCTCTGCGATACTGATAAAGACCAGGCAAGATCCATAGCCAATGCACTGAAAAAGCCCTGGTGCACAGATTATAGAGAGCTGGCTGGGAAAAGGCTGGATGCTGTCAGTATTGTCACGCCTACATATCTTCATTATAAAATAGCGCGCTTTTTCCTGAACCACGGTGTCCACGTCCTTATAGAAAAACCCATAACCAAAACAGTAAAAGAGGCCAGGGACCTTATAAGACTGGCCAGGAAAAAACGCCTGATGATACAGGTCGGCCATGTGGAGCGCTTTAATTCTGCTGTCCAGGCAATAGAAAAGCTCTCGTCAAAGCCAAAATTCATTGAGGCGCACAGGCTGGGCCCATTCACGCCTCGCGTGAAAGATGTAGGCGTGGTCCTGGACCTCATGATACACGACATTGACATAATCCTGGGCCTTATAAAATCAAAGATAGAAAAGATAGAGGCAGTGGGAATAAAGATCCTTACAAAACACGAGGATATCGCGAACGCCAGGATACGATTTAAAAACGGCACTGTGTGCGATCTCACTGCGAGCCGCGTGACAAGCGATTCCCTCAGGAAGATCAGGCTGTTCCAGAAAGACTGCTACATATCTCTTGATTACGGGGCGCAGGAAGCCGTGGTCTCAAAAAGGATAAAAAATAAGATCGTCTCGCGAAAAATAGACATAAAAAAAGAACAGCCTTTACAGAAAGAGATATCTTCTTTTGTCCACTGCGTGCTTCATAAAAAAAGGCCCCTTGTCTCAGGCATAGAAGCGTGTAACGCGCTTTCAGTCGCGCATACGATAATTAAAAAAATCAAGCTATGAAAAAAAAGCGGATCATGATCATCGCGGGCGAGGCGTCAGGCGACCTGCAGGCAGCCAATCTTGTAAAATCCCTAAGATCTTTAAATCCCCAAATAGAAATATTCGGCATCGGTGGAAAGTGCATGAAAGACGCGGGCGTAGACATAATCTACGACATTGTCGAAATAGCTGTCATAGGATTTGTAGAGGTTTTAAAACACATCTCTATATTCAGAAAGATATTCAATAAACTCGTTGGGCTTCTTGATACGAGAAAACCTGATGTAGTGATCCTCGTCGATTATCCCGGATTTAACCTGCGCTTTGCAAAAAAGGCAAAAGAAAAAAATATACCAGTTATTTACTACATCAGCCCACAGATATGGGCTTGGGGAAAAGAAAGGATCTCTGAGATTAAAAAATGCGTTGATAAAATGATTGTGATCTTCGGGTTCGAGGAAGAGTTATACAAAGAAGTTGGGGTTAAGGTCAGTTTCATAGGGCACCCGTTTCTGGATTCAGTAAGGCCTTTATGGAAAAAAGAAGAGACCATAAAACACCTGCATTTAAATCATGATTCTATAAAAATAGCGCTTCTTCCTGGCTCGCGCACCATCGAGGTCGAACGCCATCTTCCTCAAATGTTAAAGGCGTGCGAGAAAATAAAAGAGAAACTACCCGATGTTGAATTCATGCTTTCGCGTCGACAGGAACTCGATAAATCAATTTACAATAAAATTATCTCTTCCTCGAAGATAAAACCGCATTCTCTTGAAAACAGACCATATGAGATAATGGAGGTGGCTGATCTAGTAATAGTCTCGTCCGGCAGCGCCACGCTCGAGACAGCCATCATGCAAAGACCAATGGTTGTTATCTACAAGACCTCTTTAATCACGTGGCTGTTTGCCAAAAACCTGATAAAGATCCCGGATATAGGGCTTGTAAATATCGTGGCAGGGAAAAGAATCGTTCCAGAGCTCGTGCAGTTTCAGGTAAATGCGGAGAACATTGCAAAAGAAGCGCTTGAGATCCTAAAAGACAAGCGCAAACAGGAAGAAATAAAAGAGAATCTACGGCAGGTCAAGCAAAAGCTCGGCTCTTCAGGCGCCACATCCCGCGCCTCCCACCTGATTCAAAAATTTCTAACTTGACTTCTCGACTCGTCCGCCTACGGCGGACTCGCTCGAAGCCCCTCGACGTTGCTCGGGGTCCAATATTGTTCGAGCCTGTCGAGAACTATTCCCACTCGATTGTTGACGGAGGTTTGGAGCTGATGTCGTAGACTACGCGGTTCACGCCTTTTACTTCGTTTATGATGCGGTTGGAGATGCGGCCTAATATATCGTAGGGAATCTTTGCCCAGTCTGCTGTCATTGCATCAAGGCTTGTCACAATGCGAATCGCTACAACGTTCTCATATGTCCTCTCGTCACCCATTACACCTACGGTCTTTACTGGCAATAGCACTGCAAAAGACTGCCAGATGCCTCTATAGCCGTCGTACTTTTCCATCTCTTCCTGTACAATAGCGTCTGCCTCGCGCAATATATAAAGCCTTTGCTTTGTAATTCCTCCTATTATCCTTACAGCAAGGCCAGGTCCTGGAAAAGGCTGCCTATAGACAAGTTTATCGTCGAGGCCAAGCTCTTTTCCCAATCTTCTCACTTCATCTTTAAATAAATCCCTTAATGGTTCTATTAGCTTAAAATGCATTTTTTTAGGAAGGGCCCCTACATTGTGATGCGTCTTTATCGTGGCTGACGGCCCGCCTTTTGCAGACACGCTTTCAATCACATCCGGGTAGAGCGTACCCTGGCCCAAGAAATTTACCCTGCCAAGTTTTTTTGCTTCTCTTTCAAAAACCCGTATGAATTTTCTTCCGATGATCTTACGCTTTTTCTCCGGGTCTACCGCGCCTTCTAATTCCTCGAGAAAATCCTTTTTAGCGTCTGCAACGTGAAGGTTTACATGAAGGTGCCTTTTAAATCTATCAACGACCTGTTCCTTTTCGTCCTTCCTCAATAAGCCATTATCTACGAAGATGCAGTGCAGTTTCCTGCCAATGGCCCTGTGCAATAAAACTGCAGCAACGGAAGAATCAACCCCGCCGCTCAGACCCAGCACCACCTTTTCTTTCCCGACCTGGCACCGGATATCCCTTATTGACTCCTTGATAAAAGATTTCATTGTCCATGTCGGCTTAAGCCCGACGACCTTGTAAAGAAAATTCCTGAATATATTCATGCCTTTTGGCGTGTGCGCTACCTCTGGATGAAACTGCACGCCGTAAAACTTTTTCTCAAAATCACACATGCTGGCAATCTTTGAATTTTTTGTGTGAGCGAGCCTTACAAAACCTTTTGGCAGCTTAAGGACCTGGTCGCCATGGCTCATCCACACCTTTTCTTTTCTTTTTAATCCCGAGAAAAACTTTTCCTTCCTGTCTACTATCAAGTCAGCGTGGCCGTATTCGCGTCTTTTTGTCTGTCCGACTCTGCCTCCTAGCATATATCCCATGAGCTGCATGCCGTAGCATATGCCTAAAATAGGAATGCCCAGGTCAAATATCATGGGATCGCATTTTGGAGAGCCGTTTCTGGAAACACTGGATGGTCCGCCTGTCATTATGATAGCCCTGGGCCTCAGCGCCCTGATTTTAGATATCGGCGTATTATACGGCAAAAGCGCGCAGTAGATATTGCACTCCCTCACGCGCCTTGCAATAAGCTGGTTATACTGCGCCCCAAAATCCATGACTACTACTGTCTGTTTTTCCATCTGTCTTGTCTCCATCTTTTAAGATACACCATAAGGATTGAAATTGCAACAGGGGTTATCCCCGATATCCTGGATGCCTGGCCAAGGTTTATTGGCCGGGCACAAGAAAGCTTTTCAATGACCTCTTTAGAAAGACTTGGCACTTTAGAATATTCAAAACCCTCAGGCACCCTTATCTTTTCTATACTCTTAAAATTTCCGATCTCCCTCATCTGCCTCTCAATAAACCCTTTATATTTCACCTCTATCTCGATTTGTCTTATCTCGTCTTCGTGAAGCCTCTCTTTTCGGCCATTCAAGTCTTTCAAGATGCCAAAGTTTACCTGGGGTCTTTTTAATAAATCAAATAGTGTTGTTACATTGCTTATAAGCGGCGCGTCAAGTTTTTTAAGTCTTGCATTGGTCTTTTTATCAGGATAGATCTTTATTTCTCGCAGCCTCTTAAGTTCTCCCTCTATTCTTTTCCTCTTGGAAACAATTTTTTGAAAATCCTTTTTCTTTACAAGACCTAATCTATGCCCCATCTCGCTGAGCCTTAGATCTGCATTGTCCTCCCGCAGAATGAGCCTGTATTCGACGCGCGAGGTAAACATCCTGTACGGCTCGTTCGTGCCTTTTGTTACAAGGTCGTCTATTAATACGCCGATGTAGGCCTGGGAACGGTCCAGTATAAATGGTTCTTTTTTCTTTGCTTTAAGACCTGCGTTTATCCCGGCCATAAGTCCTTGTGCCGCGGCCTCTTCATAACCAGTTGTGCCATTTACCTGGCCTGCGAAGAAAAGCCCATTGACTTTTTTTGACTCCAGGTTCGGCAATAACTCCCTGGGATCGATTACGTCATATTCTATCGCATAGCCGGGCTTTGTAATCCTGACCTTTTCCATGCCTGGTATGGCCTTAAGCATCCTATACTGGATATCAAGAGAAAAACTCGTAAATAAGCCGTTACAGTATTTCTCGTCGGTATCCAGGCCTTCTGGCTCAATAAAAATCTGATGCCTGTCCCTGTCCGGGAAACGCGCTATCTTTGCCTCTATCGACGGGCAATACCTGACATCCGCGCCATCCATGTCGCCTGTCATAATCGGGGCGTTTGGAAGATTTCTTTTTATAATATTATGTGTTTTTTTATTTGTATATACGAGATGGCACGAGAGTTGTTTTAATTTTAACTCTCTCGTAGAAAAAGAAAATGGCTGCGGAGACCTGTCGCCGGGCTGCAGCTTCATTTTTGAAAAATCAATGCTCTTTCCGTCGACACGGGGCGGGGTGCAGGTCTTAAAACGCATTATTGTAATGCCTAGATCTTTTAAAGAAGAGGAAAGTTTTTTAGCAGATCCCTCATTTATCCTGCCGCCAATGGTCTTCTCCTTCCCTATATGAATAAGACCCTTTAAAAAAGTGCCGCCTGCAATGACAATAAATTTAGTTCTAATCTTTTTGCCGGATCTTGTAATCAGGGCGTCTATTTTATTTCTTTTGACCTCTAATGCTTCAGCAATATCCTCTAATAGGTCCAGGTTTTTTTCTCGTTTAACTGTCCTGACCATATATTCATTGTATAATCTCCTGTCTACCTGCGCCCTGGACGACCAAACTGCAGGGCCTTTGCTCCGATTGAGTATGCGGAACTGTATGCCAGCTGCATCAGTTGCCTTTGCCATTTCACCGCCCAGCGCGTCTACTTCCTTAACCAGCTGGCCTTTGCCAATACCTCCTATTGCAGGATTGCAAGACATGTATCCTATCTTGTTTATATCCATAGTAACAAGCAGAGTCCTAGCCCCCATCCTGCTCGATGCAAGAGAAGCCTCTATGCCGGCATGCCCGGCGCCAATAACTATAACGTCATACTGCTTTTTCATAAGGATAATATAATAACAGATATGCTACAGATAGTCAATTCCCTCAAGTTGACAAATCTGACATTGTCAAAATTGTCAACTTGAGGGGAGGAGGTTGTTTTTGGCAAGACATTCGCCGTTCCAGCAATAGGTGCAGAGTTTTTCGCGCGGCAGGCCTATTGCCTTTATCATATCTTCAAGAGTCTGGTAGCGAAGAGTGGTTACCTCAATATCTTTTTCAATCCACTCCACCATTTTTTTGTATTCCTTGGTGGTATGGTCTGTATATTTCGAGACATCCTCGATGTCTTTGCCTTCGATGCCTTTTATCGCCTTCCTTGCCGCAAGTTCATTGATTGACCTCGTCGATAAACAGAACTTGCACGGAAACATAAGCGGCGGGCACGCGGGCCTTACATGGATCTCTTTTGCGCCATTGTCCCAAAGTTTATTTATGGTAAAATTTTTGAGCTGAGTACCCCTTACGATGGAATCCTCGCATACCACGATCCTGTTGCCATCTATGATATGCTTTACTGGTATAAGCTTCATCCTGGCTACTCGGTCTCTTATCTCCTGGACAGGAGGCGTGTAACTCCTGCCATAACCAGGCGTATATTTTACAAGGGGTCTCCTATACGGCTTTTTTGACTGCATCGCGTACCCTATTGCGTGAGCGATTCCTGAATCCGGCACGCCTGAAACCACATCCACGTCTATATCCTTATCGTTTTTTGCCAGGGCAGCCCCGCATCTTTCCCTGACTCTCTCGACGTTTATGTCTTCATATGTCGACGCTGGAAATCCCGTATATATCCACAAAAAGGAACATATCTGTTGTATATTCCCATTTCCCTTTACCTGTTTCACGCCATTATCATTTATAAGCACTATCTCCCCAGGCATAAGGAATTTCTGGATCTTAAAATCCGTATTCGGGAAAGAACATGTCTCAGAACAGACCGCGTAATCTTTCCCTCTTTTCCCTATTGCAAGAGGCGTATACCCGAACCTGTCTCTCGCTGCGTATATGCCGTCTTTACAGAGCAAAAGAAGTGAGCACGAACCGATGATCTTGGTGAACATACGCTCTATGCCGCTTACAAAATCATCTCCCTCGCTTATAAGTTTTGCCACTACCTCGACGCTGTTTGCAGATCCGTCTTCGGTCTCACTAAAAGAATGGCCTCTATTATGTAATTCCCTGATAATCTCTCCCGTATTCTCGATAAGCCCTGTCATGCATATCGCGAATGAGCCGAATTTTGCATTAAGGAACATCGGCTGCGCGTCAGAATCGCTGATAACCCCGATACCGTATTTTCCTTCGAACCTCTTATAATCCTCGTAGAATTTGGATTTAAACTGGCTCTGTGATATATCATGGATCTGGCGATAGATCCTCTTGCCGGTCAATACGGCAATGCCGCCATACTCTGTCCCAAGATGAGTCTGGTAATCAGTGCCGTATAAAAGATCTGTCGTGCAATCCTTTTGTGATGTTACTCCGAATATGCCGCTCATTTATAGCCCCCTTAATAATTGAAAAATAAACTAGATGATGGTATTGCGTCTGTCGTGAAGTTTATGCCCAGTCTTCTAAGACCGGCTTCGTCGCCGGGTGGTGGCAGGTGTGTGTTATGCAGCTCGCAGCCGCTCAAATCCTTGAGCATTGACAATGCCTTCTTGGCACTCTTATCACTATGGGCACTTATGGATAATGCTACTAGTATCTCGTCTAATGTCAGACTTTCCGAAGTCATACTTAATATATGCTTCCTCAGATTGGACAAATCCTCCATTACCTCTGGTTTGAGAATATGCACATCGTCTTTTATGCCGCCGAGATGTTTTATCGCGTTTATAATGGCGGCTGATGCCGCGTGCATCAAAGGAGAATTCTTGCCTGTTATGATCTCGCCTCCAGCCAGTTCTATCGCAGCGCCACAGTAATAACCCTTATTCCCTTTGCCTTTCTTCTCGCAGTCCCCTGCTGCCTTTCTCGCAGGAAGAACTACCTTTCTATTTTCTACCTCTACACCGGCCTTATCCATAATAGAAGCCGCCCTGTCCAGCTCCTCTTTTGTGCCTGCCCCTGTTGCAAACTCTAAGTTGTGACGGAAATACCTGCGGATAATCTCTTCCTTTGCGGCCTCGCGGGTGCCTTTGTCGTCTATAATGCCAAAGCCAGCCCTATTTACGCCCATATCGGTCGGGGAATTATAATAACTGTCGGCTGAATCGGTGATCCTGTGTATAATCTTTCTTAAAATCGGAAATGCATCGACGTCGCGATTGTAATTAACCGTATTCTTTCTGTATTTTTCCAGATGAAAAGGATCTATCAGATTGAAATCAGCCAGATCAACTGTGGCTGCCTCGTATGCGATATTTACAGGATGGTTTAGAGGCAGGTTCCATATCGGAAACGTCTCAAACTTTGCGTATCCTGAATTTATGCCCTTTATGTGATCATGATAAAACTGGGAAAGGCACGTGGCCAGCTTTCCGCTTCCTGGCCCAGGCGCTGTGACTACTACCAGCGGCTTTTTAGTCTCGATATATTCATTCTTCCCATAGCCATTAGGGCTGACTATCTTTTCAACATCATGCGGATAGCCTTCTATTGCTAAATGTTTGTAGACCTTTAGGCCCAATTTTTCAAGCCGCCTTTTAAACTTTACTGCAGCTGGCTCATTGTTAAACCTCGTCAGCACCACTGAAGCTACATCAAGGTTCCATGCCTTTAAATCATCTATGAGCTTCAGCGTGGCCAGATCATAGGTTATGCCATAATCGCCCCTTACCCTTCCCTGCTCGATATCCTTGGCATACACGCTTACCACTATCTCTGCATACTTCTTTAGCTTTTCAAGAAGACGCATCTTGACATTCGGGTCATATCCCGGCAAAACCCTTGCTGCATGATAGTCAAAGCATATCTTGCCGCCAAATTCGAGATAGAGCTTGTTGTCAAACTTCTTGACCCTGCCTAGGATCTCTTTTGTCTGCTCTCGAAGATACTTTTCGTTGTCAAAACTTACCTTTTTAGTAACGACTCTTTTAAACATATGATCTCTCCTCCTCTCTCCCTAACCCTCCCCCCAAAGGGGAGAAGGAAGAGTGAGGGGACAAGCTTAAGTGATTTCGCTGTGGTATGCCTGGAGCGATTTAACGTCGCCCTTGTTTTCAAGATACGATTTTATGCCGTCTGCCACTGCAATGGCTGCTGCCGGAGTAGTGATATAAGGGATCTTGTGTTTTATCGCACTCTTCCTGATATATGAATCATCATACGCCGCGGTCTTTCCCGCGGGTGTATTTATTATCAATTTTATCTCTTTATTGTTAATGGCGTCAATGATATTAGGACGACCCTCGTGCATCTTTTTAACAAGCTCTGCTTCAACGCCGTACTTATCAAGAAGTTTCTTAGTGCCTTCTGTGGTCACGATTTTAAACCCGAGCTCTTTTAACTTCTTTGCTGCCTCAGCAATATTTTTCTTTTTATCTTTATCAGCAACTGTTACCAAAACTGTGCCCTCTGTAGGAAGCTTGAGTCCTGCTGCCTCCTGCGCTTTGAAATACGCCAAGCCTGCTGAATCAGCCAACCCCATAACCTCCCCAGTAGAACGCATCTCAGGGCCAAGAACAGGATCCACTTCCTGAAACATATAGAACGGAAACACTGCTTCTTTCACGCCATAGTGCTTGTATTTTTTTGGCTTCAGGTTCATATCCTTTAATTTCTTTCCCAGCATAAGCTCTGTCGCGATCCTTGCCATTGAAATTCCAGCCACCTTTGACACTATCGGAACTGTCCTTGAAGCCCTTGGGTTTGCCTCTAACACATACACCTTATCATTCGCGATCGCATACTGTATATTCATTAGCCCCACGACCTTTAGCTCCTGCGCGATCTTTTGCGTGTATTCAGATATGGTATCTATGTGTTTTTTAGGTATTGTCTTTGGGGGTATTACACATGCCGAGTCTCCGGAATGTATGCCTGCTTCTTCTATATGCTCCATTATCGACGGTATATATACATCCTCGCCGTCAGAAACAGCATCTGCCTCCACCTCTATGGCGTCCTCCAGAAACTTATCTATCAAGATGGGCCTGTCAGGAGATACCTCAGCCACTGCTGCCTTTACATAATCCCTGAGCATATCTTCATCATAGACGATCTCCATGCCCCTGCCGCCTAAGACATACGAAGGCCTTACGATAAGGGGATAGCCTATCTTTTCTGCAATCTCAAGTGCCTGTTCAAGTGTAGAGGCCATGCCGCTTTCTGGCTGGGGGATCTCTATCTTCTTCATTACCTTCGCGAATCTTTCCCTGTCCTCAGCAAGATCTATGCTCTCAACAGATGTGCCGAGTATTTTTACGCCTGAGTCTTCAAGCTCCTTTGCTATATTTAAAGGCGTCTGACCGCCAAATTGCACGATCACGCCTTCCGGTTTTTCTTTATTATAAATGCTCAGGACATCCTCGACAGTCAGAGGCTCGAAATAAAGCTTATTCGAAGTATCGTAATCTGTTGAGACTGTCTCGGGATTACAGTTGATCATGATGCTCTCGTAACCCAGGTCTCTTAACGCAAACGCGGCATGACAGCAGCAATAATCAAATTCTATTCCCTGTCCGATCCTGTTTGGCCCGCCGCCAAGTATCATTATCTTTTTATTAGGCGACACTGAGACCTCATCCTCTGCCCTGTAGGTCGAATAATAATACGCTGCGTTTTCAGCTCCGCTCACTGGCACTGCATGCCATGCTTCAGCCTTTCCCAGTTTGATGCGCCTTTCTCTTATTTCCTTTTCCGTACATCCTAAAAGCTGGCTCAGATACTTATCTGAAAACCCGTTTTCTTTTGCTTTTACCAGCATATCATCAGGCAATTTCTTACCTTTATATTTAAGGATCTCTTCTTCGAGTTCCACCAGTTCTTTCATCTGCTTAATAAAATATCTATGTATGCATGTCTTTTCATACATCTCGTCGATATCCATGCCTTTTCGCAAGGCCTCGTACATGATAAACTGCCTCTCGGACGTAGGATACGCGAGAAGCTTTCTCAGTTCATCCAAAGAAAGCTCGTTGAAATTTTTAGCAAAGCCAAGTCCGTATCTCCCCTGCTCGAGACTCCTTATTGCCTTTTGAAACGCTTCTTTATAGGACTTGCCAATACTCATGACCTCGCCCACAGCCTTCATCTGGGTGCCAAGCTGGTCTTTTATGCCCTTGAATTTTTCAAATGCCCAGCGCGCAAATTTTATAACTACATAATCTCCTGAAGGCGTGTATTTATCAAGCGTACCGTCCCTCCAGTAAGGGATATCCCTTAAAAGATCCCCGCCTGCAAGTCTTGCTGAGACAAGCGCAATCGGGAATCCTGTTGCCTTGCTTGCCAGGGCAGATGAACGGGATGTCCTTGGATTGATCTCAATAACGACCACCCTATCTTCTCCAGGCTTACGGGCAAACTGTACGTTTGTGCCCCCAATAACCTCTATTGCATCAACTATTTTATAGGAGTAATCCTGGAGTTTTTCCTGCATCTCTTTCTCTACTGTAAGCATAGGAGCTGCGCAGAATGAATCTCCAGTATGAACACCCATTGGATCGATGTTTTCTATAAAACAGACTGTGATCTTGTTCGAGTCCCTGTCTCTTACTACCTCAAGTTCCAGCTCTTCCCAGCCCAGCACACTCTCTTCGACAAGGATCTGGCCAATAAGACTCACTGAAATTCCTCTTGCGGCAATAGTCTCAAGCTCTTCGTCATTAAAGACTGCTCC
Organism: Candidatus Omnitrophota bacterium; assembly: GCA_018902915.1. Taxonomy (GTDB): domain Bacteria; phylum Omnitrophota; class Gorgyraeia; order Gorgyraeales; family Gorgyraeaceae; genus JAHIPS01. The sequence goes on from JAHIPS010000005.1 coordinate 13,401, forward strand.
TCCGCCTGTGCCACCCATTGTATACGCAGGTCTTATAATAACAGGGTAACCCAACTCATGCGCGATTTTTTTCGCCTCTTCCACAGAATATGCCAGCTCGCTTTTTGGCATTGGTATATCCAGCTTTTTCATCGTCTCTTTAAATGCCAGCCTATCCTCGCCGCGTTCAATAGCATCTGCCTGCACGCCTATGATCCTGCAGCCGAATTTTTTAAGAATACCTTTCTTTGACAACTCGCTGGATAGATTTAAGCCAGTCTGGCCACCGAGATTTGGCAGTAGCGCGTCAGGCCTTTCTTTTTCAATAATAGAAGTGAGTCTCTCGACATTGAGCGGCTCTATATAGGTAACATCAGCCATGCCAGGATCGGTCATAATCGTGGCAGGATTGGAATTTACAAGAACGATCTTGTATCCTGCGGCGCGCAATGCCTTGCAGGCCTGAGTACCTGAATAGTCAAATTCGCATGCCTGGCCTATCACTATCGGGCCAGAGCCTATAATCAGAACCTTGTTTATATCCTTGATTTTCGGCACAGTCTACCTCCTATTGCTGCGACATTATAACACAAGTAGCGTTATGAGTAAACGAAAAGGGCGTCCTTTTTCAGAACGCCCCTTTGCGAATCGTTTCTTTTGTACATACATTGTACTTGGCTCTACTTTAAGATTTTACACCAATCCCTGATCAAGCATTGCGTCAGCTACTTTTACAAACCCGCCGAGATTCGCGCCTTTTACATAGTCAATGGTATTTCCTTCTTTTCCGTATTTAACGCAGGTCTCGTGGATCTTAACCATGATACCGTACAGCTTCTCATCCACTTCTTCTCTTGTCCATGAAAGTCTCTGGCTGTTCTGCGACATCTCCAGGCCGCTTGTTGCCACGCCTCCTGCGTTCGATGCTTTTCCAGGCCCGTACAGGATCTTTGCCTCTTGGAATACCTTTATTGCTTCTGGCAGTGTCGGCATGTTCGCTCCCTCAGCCACCAGGATACAGCCGTTCTTGACCAGCTGTTTGGCGTCAGATTCGTGTATCTCGTTCTGCGTAGCAGACGGAAACGCGCAATCGCACTTTACTTCCCACGGCCATCTACCTTCAACGTATTTACGGTTATACTTTGCGGCGTATTCCTTTATGCGGCCTCTTTTTACATTCTTAAGCTCCATTACAAACTCGAGCTTTTGCTCGCTTATCCCGTCAGGATCGTAGATATAACCGGCCGAGTCTGACAGCGTGACCGGCTTTGCGCCGAGCTGCAAGAGTTTCTCTACAGTGTACTGCGCGACATTTCCTGAGCCGGAAACAGTACATATCTTTCCTTTGAAACTCTCGCCTCTGGTCTTCAACATCTCTTCGGCAAAATACACGCAGCCATAACCTGTTGCCTCTGGCCTTATCAGGCTTCCGCCCCAGCTCAAACCCTTGCCTGTTAAAACGCCTGTAAATTCATTGCGGAGCCTCTTGTACTGGCCAAAGAGAAACCCTATCTCGCGACCGCCTACTCCTATATCTCCTGCAGGCACGTCTGTGTCTGGTCCGATATGGCGCTGGAGCTCTGTCATAAAGCTCTGGCAGAACCGCATCACCTCATTATCTGATTTTCCTTTTGGGTCAAAGTCAGAGCCGCCTTTTCC
>JAHIPS010000061.1 GCA_018902915.1 Candidatus Omnitrophota bacterium
ATATAATAGAGCAAAAAATATATGGAGATTAGTTCCTTAACCGACGGTGGGAACAAAGAAGAAATGGTTATACTGATAAAAAATTTTGGCGAAAATGACTTGGGAAAGGATTTTAAGCCGACGAAGCAGCCACTAAGTTGACATTTCTTACAATGTAAGTTTGTCAACTTAAGGCTATAATTTACTGAAGGGTAATGTATTTGTAACCGCCGATTTCAAATTCCCCCAGTATCACCGATTTAGATGTCCCCACTTTTTGTAGCTGGACATAATACTTCGCTGAACATTATAAACTGACCACATAGAATAAGACCTTTGTTTATAGTGAAGAAGGTTTCTGTTTATGTTAGCTTTCTCTTGGTCTTTCTGTCCTTTACGCGATAACTCTCTCCTTGTATTTTGACTACCTCACTATGATGAATGAGCCTATCAATGACAGCAGAAGCAATAGTGTTGTCATGAAAGATATGTCCCCAGTCCTTGAATGCTCTATTACATGTAAGCACGATAGAGCCGCGTTCATATCGCTGGGAGACGATCTGAAACAACAAATTTGCACCCTCTTTGTCAATCGGCAGATACCCTAATTCATCAATTATGAGCAGCCGTGGTCCTGTATATTGTTTCATACATTTCAAAAATGTATTATCAGCGATGGATGCACGTAAATAATTGATTGCATCTATGGCTGTCGTAAAATATGCCCTTATTCCTTTAAGGCAGGCCTTATAACCAATAGAAAGGGCTATGTGACTCTTTCCTACACCGGGCGGACCCAAGATTATTACATTCTTTTTATCTTCCATAAAATCCATATCCAGTATCTTCAATATTTGTTGTTTATTGATGTTCTCCGGATGATTGAAGTCAAAACCGTCTACGGTTTTTATAACAGAAAAACGCGCCTGGTGTATCCTTGCAGTTACTGATCTTTGGAATCTCGCAGAAGCCTCTTCTGATATAACTTTTGCTAGATATTCTATGTGAGAGAGATTTTTCTCAGATGACTCTCTTGCGGCTTCTTCGTGTATCTCCTTGATCCGCATTAGCCTTAGATATTCAAGGTCGTGCTGCAGTTGTTCTTTTACATCCATTTTGTTATTCCTCCTCGCTGAATAAATCGTCATACAGGTCCAAATCCCGTTCTTCCACGCTCGCATTATTAAATTCGCCGCTCCCTTGTATAGAGATTGGATTTATATGTTTATCGCGGCCTTTCCTATGCTGTAAGATAATATTCTTGATGTAGCTAGATCCAAAAGCCCTATACTTTAAAGCATGGTTAATTGCTTGAAGGACAATTTTCTTCCCATATATATTTACCATGCCCAGTATCTTCTCAATGTGATGGCTGAGATTGAGTTCACAATTGACCATGCCCTTAAGATATTCCTCACACCCATCTCCCAGGCCTAAAAATTCATCCCTCTTTTTATACTTTAAGGCCTTTTTCTTCATAGCTATAAGCTCCTGGTAATGTCTGGGGTCTTCTATGGACAAGTACTTCTCATATGTTCTCTTGTGTTGTGCGATCAAGGTGTTATTGTTATATATCACAACTTCTGTATCTGTAGCTTTGAGCGTCAATGCCTTACAGGCATATTGAAACGGTACAGAGTAAGCGTTACTGTCAAATCTTACACGGCAGTCTTTGGTGCTTTTAGCCGGGATTATGACTCTGGCGTCATAATCCTTATCCGGCAAAGCCATTAGCTTATCCTTTTCCATATCGTATAAATCAACAGGCCTTTTATGAGTTGTACCGTGTATCCTTATATTTGCCGTTCCTATTAGCCACTTCATAGATTGTTCTTTAAGATCCGTGAATGATTTAAAGATTCTACCTTTCAAGAAGTTGTGTTTCACATACTTTACCCCGCTTTCCACCTTTCCTTTTTCATGGGCAGCATAAGGGTTACAGAGAGAGGCCTCAAATATATAGTATCCCCTGAATGCCTCAAACCTCGGATTAAATCTAACCTCCCTTCCGAATCTTACCAGTACCACAGTCTTTAGATTGTCATAGAGAATCTTTTTGGGTATGCCTTTAAAGAATCTGAATGCATTTATGTGGCACTGGATAAAAGTCTCTAATCTCTGTGACAGCGTAAACTCCAGATACATAAGACGGCTATAACTTAATACCATCACAAAGCATGAGAGTTTCCTCGTGTATTCACCTATCTTTATGGTTCCACAGTCCAGCCAGTCTACCTGGGCTTGCTCTCCAGGCAGAGTCTCTATTCTTAGATATGCCTCTTTTTTAGTATCTCGCACCTTGCGCAGGTAATCCCGCAGGATACTTATCTTTCCGGAGTACCCTTTTTTCTTTATCTCCTCGTAGATTCTTTCTGCTGAAAGAGAGTTGTATTTTTCCAGTAATTCAGACATGTCTTTTTTATGCCGATCAAGCTTTGAATGCCTGTTTAGTGACATATTTTTTCTACTACGGTATTCTTCCATTTGGATCGCCCGGCGCACTGTCTTACGATCCAGATGCATAATCTTGGCAATCCTTCTCATAGATAAGTGTTCTATAAAATACAACCTCCTCACCTCAGCCCATACCTCAACATTCATTTTCCTCGCCTCCTTTCCTGGATTTGTGTTTATGGCCTTCATCCTAATATCTTTCACATCTTTTGTCTATCGAGTCATATTTTGCAATCAAACTCATCCCTATCCGTAACTTCCTAACTCTTTACAGGGAATAAGCTTAACGATGAACGAGTCAATTTTTGCAATCATCCGCTCATCCTGTGGAATGAGCTTAAACAGCTCTCCTTTCCGAGAGAAAAAGGCTTTGTCTAACGAGTCAATTTTTGCAATCATTCTGGATACTTTGTCTTTACCTCTCTTTGCATTACGCCTTAGCTGTAATACTCTATTGCGCTCTACATATCTCGGATGCTTGGCTCTATACTCCTTGTAATAGCAGGGATGGAGGAGGAGCCAGTCTTTCTGGCACCGTCTTTGGTTATCCCTGTAATCTCTGTCTTTAACCAGTTTCTCCCTGTACCATTTATTACGCCTGGCCTTCTGACAGTTTTCGTAGTTACAATATTTTTGATTTTTAACTCTTGGATTGGGCTTAAAGCCTTTGCCGCAATGTGTGCAGATATGATCCATGGTTTTCCTGCCTCCTTGTAATATTCTCGGTTCACAACAAAGAATATGATTGTAGCAGGAAAACTTATTCACATATCCACATTATTAACAAAAGAAAAAAAGAACCAAAAAAAGAAAATACTGCTGCTATCTTTTAAATATCAAAAAAGATTAAAAGATTTGTAACTAAAGGGAGGGGAATTACAGATCGGTGAAACTGGGGGAATTACGTGTCGGTGATGACAA
>JAHIPS010000062.1 GCA_018902915.1 Candidatus Omnitrophota bacterium
CGAGGTCTTTTATATCGTTGAGCTGGCTTTCCCTTCGCTCTCTCTTTGAGGTAAGAAAGCTGTTCACCCTTACCTGCGTAAGATGGGAAGAATCCTTGCTTGGAAGTTGTCGGGAATAGGCACCTGCTATGCGGCCGTCGCGTTCAAGATTCTCCACCAGTTCCCTCATCCAGCGCTTATTCCTTGGGATAGCGTCCTGTGTCATCAGGATTACATATTTGCCCTGCGCCTTGGATACACCAAGGTTGCGGGTAATGCCGTGATTAAAATCCCTGGCATCTATCTGATAGAGCTTCACAGGGTACTCTTTTATAATATCCAGGGAACTGTCCTTTGAGCCCGAATCCACTACTATAACCTCGAATTCAGCATTGATATTCTGTGAAAATACTGCCTTTAAGAGCGAATCGAGATGTTTCTCTCCGTCTTTTACAGGAATGACCACGGATATCTTTACATCATTCATAACTCAACTCCTGGCATAGGCCGCTGCAAGATCCTTCGCTTTTTCCACTATGCTGTCCAGTTGTATCATATCCATGCAACTCGGCTTTTTGTCGCAACTATTCTTGTAACAAGGCGCGCATCCCGCCTCTGTAACCATCTTATGGCCTCGATTATATAGGTCTATCTCCTGATGGCATGTCGGTCCAAATAAGGCCACCACAGGCCTTTCAAGCGCAATGGCGATATGGAGGGCAAGTGTATCTGCGGTAATAATCAGAGAGCAATTATTAATCAATGCTGCAAAATCCTTAAGCGTGTTTTCGCATCCACTGTTGATCACTCTATGATTTAGCGCCTTTTCTATATACTCATTGATCTCCTTCTCAAGCGGCCCGCCGAGCAACACTATCTTTGCATCTACTTCCTTATCTAATAACCTAATCAGCTCAACAATCCTTTCCTTTTTAAGATTCTTATTCGCAAATACACTGCCTGTGCCGGTATTGATGCCTATAACAACATCGCCCCCATTTAAATTGTTCTTTTTGAAAAAGCTGCCTGCAAAATCAATGTGTTTCTTGTCTAAAACCAGCTCATACGGGTTACCTTTGTAGTCAAGTCCGACTGTCTCAAATATCAACTCCTGATATGTTTTTTTATTCTTAAAAAACTTCAGCTCATCATCCAGGCCAAGGAGATAGGAATATTCAGCCTCCTTGCTTAAGGGGCACAATTTACCGTTCTTGTCCAGGCCAAAACCATATTTCTCCTTTGCCCTAATGGCTGCGGCAAGCGAGGCCGCCTCATTGGCCTTGTCCAGGGAGATGACAATATCAAATTGTTCGGCCTTCAGCGATCCGGCGATCTCTGGACTAAAAATCAGTATGCGATCTATATTGCTATTCCCCTCTAAAAGCTCACTCCCCGGCATTTCAACCAGCCATGTTACATGAGCGCCAGGATAATTCTTTCTAAGCTCAGATAACAACGTAGTGCTCCTCAAGACATCGCCTGCGGAAGCCAGTTTGATAATCAAAATCCTTTTTCTCATAAAGAGTCTCCGAAAAATACTTTACATTTTAGTCATTGACTAAAATGTAAAGCGTCCTAGCGCCAATGCGCTGACCATCTGTCTTCTTCGCCTACCAGCATGCTTTTCCAGCAGGCGCAATCTTTGATCTGGCACGGCTCTGGGCTGTCAAGCAGTTTAAAATCTGCGTCATCCAGGAGGTTTCCTATTTTCTTCGAGCCCGTAGAACAACACCTGTATACATCTGCGCAGGCATAGATCTTTCCGTACGTCTCGCCCATACGGCACAATCTCGCAGTCCCGCTCTTCTCTTTCAAATGATGGTCAAACATGGTCTCGCTTGAAGGGGTATCTTTCTTGCAGGGGTCTATCAAGCCCTTCTCCGACTCTGTATACGCGTCCGGATACACGCGATGCTCGAATTCCCCCCTGAACGGCTGAACGATAAATGTAATATTTTTCTTTGTGAATTCCCGCCTTAAGTCATTCATCATCTTTAAGTGCGGAGGGTAGGCAACGAATGAAACAGAAACAGGGAAATTTGCGTCTATCAACAATAGGGCATCTTTCAGGAACCTGTCAAAGTCAGCAAACTCAGGATGATAGCTTGGATTTAGCCGCACCTTTCCAGGATCTAACTTTCTAATAAAATAATCTACATCAAAAGAGAGATTTGTTGAAAACTCTAACGTAGACATCCCTGATAGATAAACTATGAAATCAAAAAAATCAGGATATGTGAACGGTTCTCCTCCGGAAAAATGGATATGACACTCGCCATATTTTTTGAAAATCTTGCCCCATACATCAAGCCATTTCTTAATACCCGGATACCGGTTTTCCTTGGCTCCCTGATCCCACTTTCCTGCCAAAAAGCAGTAGGTGCAGCGGTAATTGCATTCATAATGAATATCCCAGTTCCAAAATTTCTTCATATCACCTACAGAAAATTAATATGCTCCCTAGGCTCCTTTATATTCCAGAGTATCTGGTTAAATGTGTTGTCGCGGCAAAGAGGCACGCAGTCGCGGAAATCTATATTGTCCACAACCCCCTGCCTCCTCCTGGACCCCCAGATCTCTTTGAATCTATCCTTTTTAAGATCGCCTATGCAGTATTTGCCAAAGCCGCGCATATGACAACAGACATACATCCTGGCATCCGCGCCTATGACTGCGGCAAACTGGTGGCCAAAGCATTTTCTGTAATTGCGGCCGTAATTCTTATCCTTCATCATGTCGTATTTATGTTTGGAATATAAGACCTTGTAACCGTCATGCGATTCCTTGAGGCACCTGAATATCTCCTCTTCTATGTCAGCGTGGTGGTATTCGAATTTTCCGTTATTGTGTATCTGTAAAGGCCGGAACTGGAGATAGTCAACGCCTAACCGCTTACAAAGAACGCTCATATCATGCATCTCGTCTTTAGTATGATCGGAGGTTAAATACCCCACGCCGATCGTGGCCTTACTGTTAAGGGACCTTTTCATCTTTGTTAATAATAAAATATTATCCACGATTTTATCAAAGGCCTTACCGTCCAGGCCATGCAGCTTCTTAAAGGTCTTTTTAGAGGCGGCGTCCAGTGACACGCGCAACCAAGTGCAGCATTCCAGCAACACCCCTGCTATTCTCTTATCGATCAATGTGCCGTTCGTGATAAAACCTATGTCCAGTTTTAAACCATGGGCCAGCCTTACTATCTCTATTATGTCAGGGTGACAGAGCGGCTCTCCCCCTCCGGTAAAGATAAGCCCGCGCACCTTTGCCTCAGCAAGCTGCCTGACTATGTCCCTTGCCATGTCCAGAGGCAGGAAATCGCCGTTTCTATCCCGAAAATACCACCCTGAGCATTCCGGGCATCGATGGTTACATACATTGGTCATGTCCAGTTCTACCGTAATCGGAGGAGGGTTCTCCCCTTTTAGCCACGCGTCTACGCGATCAATATGCTTTAATATCTTGTCAGAACTGAACTGTCGCACATCGAATCCCATACTGCCTGATCTCCCCTCTTAAAAGCCGAACCTCAACGCATTAAAGGAACGTTTCAAAAATATCCATGAGACGCTGAATAGAAGATAAATAAATATAGCGATATCAATAATGACTCTGGGGATTATCATCAAATACTGCTTCATTGACACGGGCTTAAATGACCACCACTGCTGCCAGCGATTAAACAATATCACCCTGTCTCTCATGAAAGGCACTGAGGCCACAATAGGGCTCACGTCCAGAGATAACAAAATAATATAATCGTATTTATTTTTTCTCATACTGAGCATGTGCCTGGCGATGCGGTACCTCTTAAATAAACATCTTCCTGCCTGAATAAACTCAATATCAGGGCCCTTGTCCATGAGCATTTTTCTCTCTTCCATGCCCAACATTGAAATCCTGGCGCAAGGAAGAAAATCTTTTACTTTCTGCACAATACAGTCTATGTGCTGAAAAGAGATAGAGCCGTTATCGACTATGAGAACTGAATGCCTGAATAGTTCTTCATCCCTGCGCTGGAGCAACACAAAAAATAACCCCAGCCTTTTTACTAAACCCTTAAGGCCGGACATAGTCCTTTTATTAGTGTAAGTATGCTTAAATAATTCGCTGATATCCCTCAACCTTAAAGACCACCACTGGTTCCACTGATTATACAAGGCCACTTTGGACCTGAAGAGAAACAGCGAAACGATCAAGGGGCTTGCATCCAGAGACAGCAGCACGACAAAATCATAGGTATTTTTTCTTATTTTAAACATCTCTAACGCGACCTGATATCTTGCGGGTCTTAATCCCTGAGCAGGCAATAAAAAGCTGAGCCCGGAAAAATCTTTTTGCAGGACGGTCATTCTTTCCGTAAAGGTCAGGACGGTTATTTCTGCTGCCGGGAAATAACCCCTGATACTCTCTATGGCGGATTCTAAATATCCGATCCAGCCATAGCCATTATCAACAATCAATATGGACTGACTGATTGTCCTTTCGTTTTCCTGCTTTAAACCGATAAAGCCCCTGCCAAGATTCTTAACAGCTTTTTGTATACCCATTCTAATATTTCCTTTCATTCAATATAATGACGCCTTTTATGCCTTTTCGAGCAAAAAAGCCCATTCATTACAAGGGCATATCTGCGATGTGCACGGCAATGATTTGTCCAAAAGTTTAAAATTTTCACTGAATAGATTTCCGACTATCGAATCCTCAGAGTTTATCCCCCCACACCTCAGGACTTTCCCGTCAGGATGAATGACTCCGTATCTCTTACCCGCAGCGCAAGGCCTGCCTTTTGTAGTAAAGGTCTCTGTCTGAAAAGGTTTTCCTCCGCGGTTGCCGATGTTAGGCATTATTATTTTTCTCTCTTCATCTGTATAACTATCCGGATATTTAAGCCCGTTATGCGTACCAAAAAAGGACTGCACCGATAGATTTATCCCAAATCTATTAAACCTCTCCTGATAATAAGGAAACCTCGGTACCTGCGCAGGCCAACCCAAATAAGAAACGCTTTCCAAGATTTTCCTGTCCTTGAGCAACAGGATCCTGTTTACAAATCTATCGAGATTGGCAAATAAAGGATGGAAAGACGGGTTTATCTTTACGTTTTCGCGTTTAACCTGCCTGACAAAACCCTCTATATCCACCGAAAGATTGGTTATGATCTCGATC
>JAHIPS010000063.1 GCA_018902915.1 Candidatus Omnitrophota bacterium
AGATTTGTCACGACCCCGCTTATGATAGGAAAATCCGGGTCCGCAAAGTTTTTGACATCCGGCAAAAGCACGCCTTCCTCGTCCACAAAATAATACCTGTCAGACCTTATCTGCGCGACCGGCTTGCGCAGGACCGCGTTCACGATCAATTTATTAGGTAAAAGTCGCCTCACCACCACATCCTTGAGCTCCGCGTGCGTGTCTTCTATGCCCTTTTTCAGCTTTTTCAGGTCCATGAAAAATATATTGGAGCCCACGATGTCCTCGCCGGCAATATCAGCGAACGACAAGTCTCGCAAAAAACCTTTTTCATCATAGAGCTTCACATGGATCCCCGTGACCGCGAAATGGCCTGACTCGCCAAACATAATTTTCAGCTTCACGAACCCGGCTCCGATCACACCCACTATCACGACGGCGACCAAAAATTTGACGATAGACCCCAGTCGCGCAGACGGCCTTCGCGATAAACCTACCCTTCTCCTGAGACGCACTCTTTGTCTTTTGACTTTTACCATAATATAGACTCCATGATTTTTAAAATAAGTTTTTCAAAATCGATCCCGGCTGCCTGCGCTGCCTTTGGGAGCAGGCTTATCTCTGTAAGGCCAGGCACTGTATTTACCTCCAGTACCACTGGCGCGCCGCTATCTAAGAGTATCATGTCCACGCGCGAGAAAAAACGTGCAGCCAGGGCCTTGTGGGCTGCGAGCCCTGTGTTCTGGCACTCCAGATATTTGGCCTTTTCAATGCCAGCAGGCACTATGTATTCTGTAAGGCCTTTTTGATACTTTGCCTCAAAATCAAAGAACCTTTTCTTTGGCACGATCTCGACGATCGGCAGGGCCTTGTCCTCGAGTATGCCCACTGTGATCTCGCGGCCCTTCGCATATTCCTCGATTATCACGCGGTCGCTATATCTAAACGCTGTTAAAAGCGCTTCCTGAAAATCGTCTTCTCTGTCAATTATCGAGAGACCTATGCTCGAGCCTTCGCAACAGGGCTTTATAACAAGCGGTGTGCCTAATTCCTTAAAATATACACGGGCTTCAGGCACTTTGTCAAGCTCGGGCTTATGCATTACTTTATATCGCGGCACAGGGATATTATTGGATTCGAACTGGATCTTTGAGCTCGCCTTATCCATGCCGAGTTTCGAGGCGCTGACCTTGCTCCCTGTATACGGTATTTTCATTTTTTCCAGGATCTCCTGTACCTGGCCGTCCTCGCCAAAACTTCCGTGGAGCGCGATAAAGGCAGCATTTATATTAAAAAAGCGTATCTTTTTTTCGGCGAGCTCTTTGTAGCCGTTCATGTCCCGGGCCTGCCCCGTACCCGAACGAAGTGAGTAGTTCGGGGCCTTTTCCAGCTCCACAGGCACTGCGTCTATACCTTTATTTAACAGGGCCGCGCGCACTGCCTTTCCTGACTTTATGGATATGTCTCTCTCAGTAGAAGGCCCGCCCATTAACACGCCGACTCGTTTTTTCATAATACCTTTAACTCCAGCTCCAGATCTATGCCAAATCTTTCCCTGACGTTTTTTCTCGCGAGCTCCACGAGCTCCATCACATCGTCTGAACTGGCGCTTCCTGTGTTCACGATAAAATTTGCATGCTCTCCGGATATCCTTGCCCCGCCTATTGCCCTTCCTTTCAGGCCGCACTCTTCTATTAATTTGCCGGCAGGCCTCGCGCTGTCTGGATTTTTAAAAACACTTCCTGCTGTTAGCATACCTGTGGCGCGCATCCATTTGCGTTTTTCCATGTATGCATTTATTTTTTTCTCTATAGCCTCGCCTTTGTCTTTTTTCAATCTGATCCTGGCGCCTAACACGCATTTGGAGTCCATGCCAGACGAGCGATATTTAAAATCTATCTCGCGCCTTTTAATATTCTGTGTCTTCCTGGTCTTTAGGTCCAGGACATCCACGTCTATGATTATATCTTTTACCTCATTATATTTTTCCGGATTTTTAATGTCACGCACGCCGGCATTCATAAAAATCGCGCCGCCGAACGAGCCCGGAATGCCTGCGAGAAACTCACAGCCGCTAAACCCTGCGCGGGCGCTCTCGTTCACGAGCCGCGAAATCGCCACAGCCGCGCCGACCTTGACTACGCCAGTTCCTTCCACCTCCACGCTGTCGAAACCCTTGCCCAGCCTCACGACGACTCCGTCAAAGCCGCTGGCCTGCGCCAGCACGTTGCTTCCCCTGCCAAGCACGACCACAGGCTTACGCGCTTCCTCTGCCAGGCCGAGCGCCTCCAGGACAGCGTCCACGTCCTCTGCCTCGACCCAGCAAAACACAGGCCCGCCTATCCTCAAACTCGTGCACCCTGAAAGCATCTTCCCGTATTCCCGTCCCATACCCATCATCCCTTATCCCTATATTTGACAATTCCTGCAATGCACGTTTTGTCCAATATTGGACAAAACGTGCATTGCTCATTTTGTCAAATGTAGCGAAAAAGCCTTAACGATCTTCTCTGGCAGTTCGTCTATATCGCCTGCGCCAAGCACAAACACTGCGTCCCCTGGCTTTACCACGTCCACGAGGTGCCTGACTATCTCATCTTTTGGCACAAAATTAACACCTTTGTGACCGCATTCCCTCGCGCTCTCGCAAAGATCCTCTGCGCTAACTCCCTCGATCGGCGCTTCGTGCGCCGAATATATATCAGTGATCACCAGATGATCCGCCAGGTCAAAGCATTTCCCGAACTCACCCCTGAGATATTTTGTCCTCGAATATCTGTGCGGCTGAAAAACCGCCACGATACGCTTGCCTGAACCTTCCATTGTCTTGAGCGTGGCCTCTATCTCTGTCGGGTGGTGCGCGTAGTCATCCACGATAAGGATATCTGAATCCAGGTGCGTAACAATAAATCTCCTGTTCGCGCCTTTAAAATCAG
>JAHIPS010000064.1 GCA_018902915.1 Candidatus Omnitrophota bacterium
CGTTTGAACTGCTCCCAATGGTCACTGAATATCTGGATGAGCCTGTTTTTGTGATAAATGGGGCGATTATTTAACATGGGATTGTCTCAATTATAGCATAATCTGTGCTCAAATGGGGTGGTATAATTTCCTATGCTATCAAGCAAAAAAATACCCTTAAGCGGGAATGGGAAGGGACATCCTATACCCCTCTTTAAGGGGTTAGAGTTAAAGAAGTTGTTAATTGTACAAATGCTGGTTAGTTGATGTCTTTCCTTCTCCTGCCTTTTCTAACAAATCAGACGCCAAGTAATGGCTAACTCTTTCAAATGCAGTCCTTATTTTATGTCTTTTTCGTCCTTCTAACTGTGATACATATTTCACTATATAAACAACCTGTGATTCATCTTCGTAAACCAATTGCAGAAGTCGTTTGAGGACAGATAAGCTTATATCTTTTTCGTCATCCAAGAGTTCTATTAGCCCGGCTATTTTTGCCTGGCTTGAAATTAGCTCGCCGCCTGTGCGCGCCTTCATGAAGCTATGATACTGCGCATTTTCTAAGACTACTTCTCTTCCCCTGAGTAATCTCGCTTTTGTATCATCTGTCTTTATCCTTAACTTTTGTTTTATCGTTGGCGAGCTCAATACAAGCCATGAAAGCATCACATCTTTGTTATATGCAGCATCTTCTCCCAGTGCTTTTTCTAACTTTACTGCCTCGTCAGGCACTAATCCTGCAATCTTTACTGCTTCATCCTTTTTAACGCCGTTCTGTTCCAAATCCAGCATGATTATCTCTTTCAGTAAGAGATCTAACTTGCTCCAGCATCCTTCAAGTTCCGGCTCTCCCATGTTAGGCCTGATATAATCCGGGTCTTTCTGTTTTCCTATTTTAGACGCGATATAGGCCAGATCTCCCTGCGCCTCTTCTGGAGTGATTCCAAAATAGGCTGCGTATTCCTTTAACGTTACGAATGCTTTGCCACGAAAATACTTCTGTCTCTGGAGCCATAATTCGCCTCTTAATATCCGTATTCTCTCAGTTCCGTTATTTAAAAATGCATACGGATTGTCTTTTTCGGGTTTTATAAATCTATTGCTTGCGTATAAATCAATACCTTCTTCGCTCGCCGTTACTCCAGATGCTCTGGGCTCAGCGGTTTCTGCAGTAGCCACGTCGAGCTGCCTGCCTGTGAAATATTTTCCAGAAATGTCCTGCCAGAACAGAACTTCGTCTCGTCCGCCCATATGTACACTGGAATACACGGGTTTTCTTGTTCCCTTTCTCACCTGTCTTAATACAAAGGCATTGTCTCCCTTGTTATACCTTATTGAAAGCTGCCTTTCTCTTGCATAATCCTGAAACGCCTGCCAGCAGGACAGGATTCCCGAAACAATGCTTATGGCTTTATCAACATTGCCATCAACGGCCTCCAAGACCACTTCCAGAACAGCTGGCACGTAAATATCTCCGAACCTGTATTCAAGCCTGTCTATCTTTAGCGATTCCGCGTCCCTCACCTCTGCTTCGCGAGCGGCCTCTTTATAATACTTGTTGTTCCACTCTTCCATGACCGCGTCATTTGTCAATAAAATAGCTCTCAACGTGCCCCATCGAGTTCCTCTATCAGCTCTGATATGGGCTTGCGCTTGCCTGATAAGAGGTATTTGTAATTTTCTTCATCTATCTCTGTGGAGGAATACGGCGATACCACTATATAGGACCAGCCTTTGTCGCGCAGCATGCGGGTTATGCCTTTGGTGTGGAAGCCGCCTGCTACCAGGGCTGCGACCTTTACATTGCGGCGCGCTATTTCTCTAGCGGCATTCTTTATCATTGCCACATCACGCTCTTTTACAGTCTTGTAGAAGTCCTCGAGTTCTTCAAGGTGAAGGTCTATGAGGTTCGGGTTGTAGTCTACGAAGCTGGAGATATTGTATTTTTTAAGTGTTGGTTTTAGGAAAGATTCGAAAAAGCCTACTTCGTGCGATTCTCTATTGGCTAAATAATAGTCCAGTTCCTCGTTCGATACCTTTAGATTGAAAAAGCACTTGAGGAATTTGATGTTTCTGAGGGCTGTTATCAGGTCCTTTTGTTCGTCTGTATTTGCAACGCGTTGTTTTATTTCAAAGGCCAGGTCTTCCATTTCATTGAAAAGCTGCGTGGTGTCGAGTGAGTTTACTTTGGTGAGGTAGCCTACGAACTCGTTCAGGTCTGGATAATTTGCGATTTTGTCCGGCATATGCTTTAATGCCAGGTCTTTTAAGTAGCTGTAGAATGAGAAGGGCGAGATCTTCTGGTCTTTAAAAAGCTGTGCCTTTACCATAAGTTCATCCATTGCCTTACGGTTAGATTTGGCTGATAGAGCTGACTGGAGATTCAGGAGAAGATTCTGCGAGTCATGTATTATCTTTTCGTTGTTAATCAGGGATTTCTGGAGCATTGTCTCGTTCAAGAGCGTGACGTTTTTATATCTTGAGGTAGGAATGCTGAATTTCTGGATGTAAGAAGCGAGGTGCTTCAGGTATTCGTCTGTCTCTATCTTTTCATTCTCGTAGGCCTCTTCTTTTTCATCCAGGTCTAAAAGCTCGCGCGTATAGACCTTTTGCTTTAACTTCTCGAGTGCCTCTTTCGCCTGAGAGATAAAGACCTGCGACTGCGGCGAGTATTTCATTATCTTGTTAAAATCTATAATATTTTTAAAGTATACATCTTTATCCTCTATGCCCCAGATAGGCAGATCCGGATATTTTGTGATTGAAATATATTCCTCTGCGGTGAGCTCTCCTGAATTTACAAAGAGCTTGGCTGTCTTTTCTCTTACTTCCGCATCTGGAAAACTAGATACGCTGGATGTGTCTACTTCGCCTTCCGCGCCCTCTGAGCAGACCAGATTCATGTCATAGTCTTTTATCAGGATCTCGAGGATACTTGCCTCATTAAACTGGCCTTCTGGGTTTGTGTGAAGGTCCTGGATATGGACTACCAGCGGCGCGCCTTCTGTTGGAGACTGATATACTTCGGTTACCCTTCCCAGCTCTGATGGTATGTGTATCTGGGATAGGTCCTGGATGTGAGATTGCAGGACGCGTACTGCCTTTTTCTTGCGCTCTTCCTTCTTTGAAGCGTCTTCGCCCTGCAGGACAGACTTTTTCTGCTGCAGTTGATTTTCGCGCTGGGTACTGAGTTTTTCGTAGTCGACTTTTTTATTTTTAAAGAAAGAGCGGTCGCTGGGCTCAGCATAGGTAGTATTAGTAAATATAAAGGCGATAAGGATAATAATAGAGGCTACTTTACGAATATTTCTGTTTTCTAGATACATACCCACCCTATTCTTTTATCCACTAATTATTAAATTGCTACCTTTAAAAATACATTTATAAACTATAACAAGTATACCACGTAAGCATTTTCCCGTCAACCCTTATTTGAGAGATTGCTGAAAAAGTCCTACCATTGTCATTCCCGCGAAAGCGGGAATCTATTCCCTTTCTCCGTCGACAAAAATATCTTTTATCGTCGATAAAATGCTTGTTTTTCTCGTATTTTGTGGTAACATATTGGTAAGTAAG
>JAHIPS010000065.1 GCA_018902915.1 Candidatus Omnitrophota bacterium
GCCACATCCACGGTCCTGTCTCTACTTTCATCATCGCAGAGTATTACTTCGCTGACAAGGCCCTCTGGTATATCCCTGTACGTCTTCTCCAGGGTCAGTTCCGCATTATACGCTGGCATTACAATAATGATTTTCTTCTTGCCCATAATATTCCTATTCCTGCAATCGCCAATAAACTTATTATTGCGCCTATTTTAAAGGAAAACGGGTCGTATGTAAACTTTATAGTGTGTTTTCCCGGGCCGAGGTGTACTGCACGCATGATGTAATTTGCCCTGTAGATCCTGGTGCGAGCGCCGTTGACATAGGCCTTCCAGCCCGGATAATAGGTGTCGCTCAGGATGAGAAACCTTGGCTCGCTAACGCTGGCTTCAATAACGACTTCGTTGGGATAGTAACTTAAGATATTCACTCTGTCCCTCACCCTACCCTCTCCCCTCTGGGGAGAGGGAAAGGGTGAGGGGGTCTCCAGAATCACCTCTTCGACAGGTTCAAAATCCTTGCTTGCAAGTCTCTCCAAAATCTCTTTTTCATCTTTAATAACAACTGCCTTATCCACCAGAAACGCCCGGGGCAGGAAATTCTCATTCGCATAAATATTCGCCTTGTCGCCCCTCCTGACCACCCGGTACCCTTCTGCCTCAAACTCCTTTGGCGAAAGCACGTATTTTACATTCAAAAGATCCAGAAGGTTTGTCTCGTCAGGCAGATCTTTTTTTACTATTGCCTCGATAAGCTCCTCGTGCCTTCTATTATAAAGAGAGCCATATCCATAGGCATCAGAGATCCCAAAACTGACCCCCTTATTCGACGCCATCCTTTCCTTCAAGGCCTGCATGCCTTCAAAATAATCCCTCTCAGGCACAAAGGTATTCTGTCTCAATGTAGTAGGGGAATTAAATATCCGATACAAAGTATGGTCATCCTGCAAAAATTCCACTGAGCTGCCTGTGTCTAAAAATCCCATGACATCCATATTCTGATAGACGTGCCTGTTGGCCGTGAATATATCCAGGAGAAAAATAGATAAAAGCACTGGCATTAACAGGCTTACCTTGATCTTCTTTTTAAAGCCGAGGAACATGGCTATTGATAAAGCCATCAGGATGCCGATCGCCCTTTTTGAATTGTACACGGTCACATACACCATCTGCGCCAGATTTTCTTTTTTATCCATAAATTCAGGCACAAGGGACAGCGCCTTCCTGTACAAAAAATTATATATCACCGCGAAATTCAAATTGAAGAGCAGATAAAAAAACGAGCCTATAAATGCCAGGACCAAAAGCGCCTTTATAAATCCCCTGAGTTTTAAATCTGACCCAATGCCTTTACGAAAATAATCCAGGCCCATGCCTGCCAGGATCGCCAGCGCAAACGCCACCATAAAAAAGAATTTTATGGGGTACCTCGAGAGCTCAAAACCAGGCATTATCCTGTACAAAAAATAATAAATGGGTGTGTATCTGCCGAACGAAAGGACCAGGCCGAGCGCCAGGATGTAGAAAAACGCCTTTCTCCTCTTTGTCACTTCAAATTTCAAAGACATGACTGCGCATATTATAGTAAACACGCCCATGTAGTAAGCCAAAAGCCAGCTCTGGCGAGCCCAGTAACCCTTATATAGATAATCTGACTCGCTCAGGTAAGGTATGAATAGATCCAGGAGCGCATATGGAGGCAATGACCACATGGATGCCTCAGTAAAATCCATTGCTGAACGGGATGTATGTTTCAGGAATTCCAGAAACGGCAGGATCTGAAAGGCAGTAAGCCCTGCCGCAACGACCAAGGCCAAAAGCAAAGGCTTGAATCTTTGACCTGACCCCAATATAAGCAAAATAAAAACCGTCGTATACAGGATTATCGGCTCGCCGCCCAGAAGCATCAGCGTCATAAACACGCCTGTAATCAAAGAATTCCTGACCCACTCGCCCTTTATCGCCCTCTCATAAAACAGGATCACAAGCGGGAGCCAGACCACTGATGCAAGCGAGGCCAGAAGATTTATCACAGATATGATGTATCCTGAGAACATAAAAACCGAGGCAGAAAAAAACGAGGCGGCCCTGGAATAACTCCATTCTCTCATCAGGATATACGTAAATACCCCGGCCAAAAAGATATGGAGTATTACGAAATAATTAAACGCCTGCGGGAAAGGAAATAAAAGATAAACTGTACTTAGGGGATAAAAAACGCAGGTCTGAAGTTCTGCCA
>JAHIPS010000066.1 GCA_018902915.1 Candidatus Omnitrophota bacterium
GAGGGCTGGTACGCGGGCGACACTGCGAATCTTTCAATAGGCCAGGGGTATCTGCTGGTCACGCCGCTTCAGGTTGCTCGCATGATGGCGTGCGTGGCAAATGGCGGGGATCTCCTCGAGCCGCATGTGTTGAAAAAAGATAGCAAAAATAAGAAAGCGCTTAAAATCAGGCAGGAGAATTTAAGGTTTGTAAGGAAGGCCCTGCGGGGCGTGGTTGAAGACGACAGGGGCACGGGGTTCAGGGCGTGGAGCAGCGCTGTTTCTATCGCTGGCAAGACAGGCACGAGCCAGCCAGGCGGCAGCCGCAAGACGCACGCGTGGTTCAGCGGGTTCGCGCCTGCGGAGGAGTCGGAGATCGGCTTCGTGGTTTTTCTGGAGCACGGCGGCTCGGGCGGCGATGCGGCCGCAATCATAGCACGAAAGGCAGTCGAATACTGGCATGAACATCGTTAAGTTAAAAAAATACAAGGGTTTTGATTGGCAGCTCGCGGCGAGCGCGATGGCGATATTTCTTTTAGGACTTTTGCTTTTGTTCAGCTCACGCTACCCACACAACCTTGATTATGTGATGAAACAGCTGTCCTGGTTTTTGCTCGGCGCGCTACTTTTTATTTTTATTGTAAATATGAATTACAGGAAGATCGTGGGCGTGGCAAGCGCGTTTTATTTTTTCACAGTTTTTCTTTTGTTGCTGGTGCTTGTTTTTGGAAGCCGCAGGTTTGGCGCGCAGAGGTGGCTCGCTATAGGCCCATTTAATTTTCAACCGTCGGAGATCGCGAAGATCTTTGTCACGCTTTTTCTCGTGCAATATCTCGCGGCCCACAAACAGTTTCGCGCGCCAAAACATATATTCGCGGCGATTTTAATGACGGTAGTGCCTTTTGTGCTCGTGCTTAAGGAGCCGGATCTCGGGACCGCGCTTATGTTTGTGCCGATATTATTTGTTTTGCTGTACGTGTGGGGCGCGCCTGTCAGGTATCTGGTTTCTTTGATCGCGTGCGCCGCGCTTGTCTCGCCACTGGGCTGGTTTTTGTTAAAGGATTACCAGAAGGAGCGGCTCATGGTATTTATCGACCCAGGCATAGACCCGCTAGGCGCGGGTTACACGATCATCCAGTCAAAGATAGCGATCGGCTCGGGCGGGTTGTTTGGAAAAGGGTGGCTTGCCGGCACGCAGAACCAGTTGAATTTTCTCGCAGAGAGACACACTGATTTTATTTTTTCTGTGGCAGGCGAGGAGTGGGGATTTTTTGGCGGAGCGGTTCTGATCGCGCTCTATTATATTTTAATCAAAAGGGCGCTGCGCATAGCTGAGAGGACAGACGATCCTTGCGGCAGGCTTCTGGCTGTCGGGCTCGTGGCAATGATAGGTATACAGGTGGTCGTGAATTTGAGCATGACAATGGGGTTTATGCCGGTCGTGGGCTTGCCGCTGCCGCTCGTGAGCTACGGCGGCTCGTCGCTTTTAGTGACAATGGTGGCGCTGGGCCTTTTGGAGAGCATCGCCATCCACCGCTAATAACCAATTGTTCAAGGCTAAGCCTTGAACAGGCCTGTTCAAGGCTTAGCCTTGAACAATTGATATGGAGATATTAAAGCCAGCAAGGTATATAAACAGGGAGTGGAATGCAGTGCACAAGGAGTGGGCGCCGTCCATGCTAAAGGTGGCACTCTGCTTTCCTGACATTTACGAGATCGGGATGAGCCACCTGGGGATGAAAATAATCTACGGGATTTTAAATGAAGAGTGCGATGTTGTCTGCGAAAGGGTTTTTGCGCCGTGGGAGGACAAGGAAAAAGAAATGCGCTCAAAAGACGAGGCGCTTTTGTCGCTCGAGAGCGGGAGAGAGTTAAAGGATTTTGATATTATTGGATTTTCGCTTCAATATGAGATGAATTTTGTAGATGCGCTGAATATACTGGATCTGGG
The DNA here is from genome assembly GCA_018902915.1 of Candidatus Omnitrophota bacterium. Classification (GTDB taxonomy): domain Bacteria; phylum Omnitrophota; class Gorgyraeia; order Gorgyraeales; family Gorgyraeaceae; genus JAHIPS01. The sequence continues at coordinate 1,931 of JAHIPS010000066.1, forward strand.
CCGCGTGCCTCTGATGGCGAGCGAGAGGGGCGATAACGATCCGCTGGTTATAGCTGGCGGGCCGTGCTGTTTTAATCCAGGGCCGATGTCAGATTTTGTGGACGCATTCGTGATCGGGGAGGCGGAGGATACAATAATTAAAATAGCGGCCCTGGCCAAAGATTTGAAAGGCAGGAGAAAAGAAATCATCGAAGAGATTTGTAAGATCGATGGAGTATATGCGCCCCAGATCGAAAAAGACGCGATAAATAAAAACATCGTCAATGACCTCGACGCCGCGTATTTCCCGACGAGCCCGGTCGTACCGTATATACAGATCGTGCACGACAGGATCGCTATCGAGATAATGAGAGGGTGCCCGCACAGATGCAATTTCTGCCAGGCGTGCAGGATCTTTCACCCGCTTAGATTGCGATCCGTGAAGCGCATATTGGAAATAGCAGAGCGCTCGGTTAGAAATACAGGTTACGAGGAGATATCGCTTTTATCCCTTTCCACGAGCGATTACCCGCACCTGGAGGAACTTATTGAAAAATTAGAAGAGAGGTTTAAAGGGCTGGGCGTAAAAATATCCCTGCCTTCTGTAAGGGCCGGGAGTTTCCAGGGCGATAAGGCAGGCAGCGTGCTTAAAAGGGCTGGTCTGACATTTGCGCCAGAGGCAGGCAGCGACAGATTGAGAAAAAAGTTGAATAAAAACATGCGGAACGAAGACATAATCCAGAAGTCCCTGCTCGCGCTCAGGTCAGGCTGGAGAAAAGTAAAATTGTATTTCATGATAGGATTGCCGGGTGAGACGGACGAGGATTTGGATGCAATAACAGAACTCGCGTCGCAGATAAAAAGCGCGAGTCTGAGCATATCCCCGTTTATACCAAAGCCGCATTCGGGGTTTGAGCGCGAGGGCATGGATGGGCTGGAAGCGCTGAAAGAGAAAAAGCAATATTTGGGTTCGAGACTCAGGAACCTGGGTTCCAGGCGGCACATGAAAGTCGATTTTCACAATCCCGAGATGAGCCGGGTCGAGGCGATTCTGTCCAGGGGGGATAGAAAGATCGGGGCTGTCATAAAAAAGGCATGGCAGAAAGGCGCCAGGCTCCAGGCATGGACTGATTTTTTTGACCATAATATTTGGGACAGTTCTTTTGAGGAATGCGGGATTGATCCAAAATTTTATCTGAATAAAAAGTGCGAAAAAGAGGCATTGTCCTGGGGTTTTATCCAGTGATCCGCTTGAAGTTGGGGGGATTGTAATGTATAATGTTAGCGTCTGAGGCAAGATCTCGGGCGTTAACAATGGAGGCGAATATGATAAGTTTTCTCAAAAAGATGTCGTTGGTTCCAAAAGGACTAAGGTACAAGACCATGATCGCCTTTGCCCTGATGTCGCTTATCCCGCTCTTGGTGTGCGTCTGGCTTGTCACGAGCTATATATTTCCGAATATAAATTTATTTCTTGGTTTATCATTGGGCAATATAAGCTTAATATTGTTTATATCTATTGTTATTTCAATCCTGGGGTTTTATACCACCAAGGAGATGATCGATCCTGTTATAAAGATAGCAGGCGACGCAAAGGACATAGCCGACGGTGACGTGGACAGGGTGATCAAGGTGGAGCGCGAGGACGAGATAGGCGACCTCTCCATGTCCTTAAACGCCATGACGCAGAAGATAAAGGAGAACATAGAGGAATTAAAGGCGTATGGCGAAAAGACAAAGCTTATCAATATTGAGATAAACAAAAAGGTGCTCGCGCTTTCAGGGCTTTTGCAGATAGGGAGCCTTATATCCTCGTCGGCAGACCTCCAGACAGTGCTGGATTTTATAGCGAGAAAATTATCTGACCTGGAAGACGGGGCTGTTTCTTTTGTGATGCTGGCAGATGAGACCTCAGGGGATTTTCAGGTGGCGTCAGTTTACAATGTTGACGAGACCAGGGCGCAGGGGCTGAAGATAAAGAAGAGCGATATGCCGTCTCGCAGCATTGTGATTGACAAGGATTCAGGGGCTAAGCCAGAGATAGTAAGCAGGATACTTGAAAGTTTTGATTTAAAAAATATCGCGATGATCCCCATAGTCGTTTCTAAAAAGCAGCATGGCCTGCTCGCGATCGGCAACAAGAAGGATGATTACGCGTTTAAGGATGACGAGACAGAGCTTTTAAAGGTCTTTGCGAAACAGGCCACGATAGCGGTTGAAAATGATCTTCTGATAAAGAAGGCTAAAGAATTGGCGGTCAAGGATGAGCTGACAGGACTTTACAACGAGAGCTTTATGCGCGGCCGGCTTGACGAGGAAATAAAAAGGGCGTGTTTATATCAGCGGCCGTGCGGGTATCTTCTGGTGGACATAGACGGCTTCAAGGATTTTCATGAGAGATTTGGAGAAAGAAAAGCAGAGCTGCTTCTAAAGGCGATGGGCGAGATACTTAAAGGCAGCGTGACAGAGGTGGACAGGGTCGGCAGGATGGCGATAGATTCATTCGGCATGATTCTTGTTGAGAGAAATAAGAAGCAGGCAGCCGGCATTGCAGAGGAGCTGCGGAAAAAGGTGGAGGCAGGCCTGGCAAAGATTCTGCAGTTGACGGAAAAGATCACGGTAAGTATTGGCGTGAGCGAAAATCCAATAGACGGCTCTACAGCAGATGAGCTGATGGAAAAGGCAGAGAAGCTGGTTAAGAATGCAAAGTCGCTCGGCAAAAACCGCGTCGCAGTTTAGTGCTCTTCTCGACTCCGCCAAAATATTCTTCGAGTGAAATCGAGAAGAATATTTTGGCTCCGCTCGAAGAATATTATTGTTCGAGCCTGTCGAGAACGATAAAAAGGAGAATCGTATGGCAATAGACCTGAATCAATTGTTAAAAGAGATGGTGCAAAAGGAGGCGTCGGATTTACATATAGGTGTCGGGGCGGCGCCGCATATCAGGGTGCACGAAAGGCTTTTGGCGCTTGGCAAGGATGCGTTGAGCGCTAATGCGGCAAAGGATCTGGTTTATTCAATTCTCACCAATGAGCAGAAGGCGCGCTTTGAAAGAGAAAAGGAATTAGATTTTGCGTTTACGAGAGAGGGCATGGGCAGGTTCAGGGTCAATGTGTTCTGGCAAATGGGATATGTGGGCGCTGCGATCAGGGCATTGCCTTTTAAAATAAAAAATTTCCAGGAATGCGGCTTGCCCGTGAAAGTGGTCGAGGGGTTTTGCAAAAAGGCCAAAGGCCTCGTGCTGGTTACTGGCGCGACAGGCAGCGGTAAATCCACGACGCTGGCATCGATGGTGGATTGGATCAATGAGAGAGAGGATTGCCATATTGTAACAATAGAGGACCCTGTGGAATATGTGCATACGAATAAAAAGGCAATAATAGATCAGCGCGAGGTTGGAAGCGATACGCATTCGTTTCCAAACGCTCTCAAGCATGTTTTGCGGGAAGACCCTGATGTGATCTTGATCGGCGAGATGCGGGATCTGGAGACAGTGGAGTCAGCGCTCGTGATAGCGGAGACAGGGCATCTGGTTTTCGCGACGTTGCACACGTCGGATAGCGCGCAGACGATAAACCGCATTATCGATGTGTTTCCCGCGAGACAGCAGCCGCAGGTCAAGGCGCAGCTTTCGTTTGTGCTGTTGGGGATTTTGTCGCAGCAGCTGATACCGAGGGTTTCGGGTGACGGCAGAGTGCTGGCAGTCGAGGTTTTGACAGCGAATCACGCGATAAGGAGCCAGATACGAGAGTCAAAGGTGCACCAGGTTTTTTCAAGCATGCAGACAGGCCAGAAAGAAGGCATGCAGACCATGAATCAGGCATTGTTTGCATTGGTTGCGAGCGGCGACATTTCAAAAGAGGACGCGCTGTCAAGAACCACCGAACTGCAGGATCTGGAGCGGATGTTCAAATAGAGCTGTCAGCTTTCAGCTCTCAGCTATCAGCAAAAAGCTGAAAGCTGCTGAAAGCTGAAGGCTGATAGCTGAAAGCTGAAAATATGGCGAAGAGAGTGATCAAGAAACAATTAGGCGAGCTTCTTATTGAGAGAGGCGTTATCACCAAGAAGCAACTCGAGCACGCGCTGGAGACGCAGAAGGAAAAGGGCGGACTTATTGGCCAGGTGCTTGTCGGTCTCGGGTATGCGACTGAAGAGGCGATCGCGCAGGCATTGACAGCGCAATACGGTTTTCCGTATCTGCCGCTCGAGAATTACGAGATAGATTCCGAGATCGTCAAGATCGTGCCTAAAAATGTGGCGTCGCAGTTTTGTCTTATCCCGATTGACAAGATAGGCTCTAACCTTACCATTGCAATGTCAAATCCTTTGAACAATCTCGCGATAGAGGATATCGAGCTGGTGTCAGGGTTGTGCGTTCAGATTTTTGTAAGCACGGCGACAGATGTCAAGAACGCGATAGAAAAATATTACAAATAGTTCTCGACTTCGCTCGAACAATATTGGACCCCGAGCAGCGTCGAGGGGCTTCGAGCTTGTCGAGAAGAATGGTATATGTATTCACTCAAAGAGCGGTTGACAGAAATTTTAATAAAGAACAAGATCCTGACTGAAGTGCAGCTCAAGAAGGCGCTGAAGGTGCAGAAGGAAAAGGGCGGCTCGCTGAAGGACGTTCTGGTCAACCTTGGGTTTGCAAGCGAGAAGGACCTGATGGCTACGCTGAGCCAGGGGCTCGGCATCCCGCCAATAGTGCTCTCCCGCTTTAAAATAGATCCCGAGATCCTGAAACTCATACCGCGCAATTTTGCAAAAAAATATCAGGTCGTGCCTGTTTCAAAGGTAGGCAACATCCTCACTGTGGCGACAGCAGACCCGCTGAATGTATTCGCGATAGACGATATCCGCTCGCTCACAGGATTTGATGTCGGCACGATAATCGCGTCGGCAAAAGAAGTGCAGGACGTGATAGACCAGTACTACGGGGAGCACACGCACGAGGCGATCGAGGAATTAATGAAGGACATGGAGTCAGGCGCGATCGAGATTATAAAGGAAGGAAAACTCGAGCAGGAGGTTGATTCCGAGCGGCTTTTTAAACTTGTCGAAGAGGCGCCCGTGGTGAAATTGACAAACACGATTTTGGAAAACGGTGTAAAGACGCACTCGAGCGACATACTTATAGAGCCTATGGAAAATTCGATCAGGGTTCGCTACAGGGTGGACGGCGTATTAAAGGAAACGGACAACCTGCCGAAAAATATGCACGATTCTATTGTTTCAAGGATAAAGGTCATGTCTGAATTAAATATCGCGGAACGCAGGCTGCCGCAGGACGGCAGGTTTAAATTGAGGATAAAATCGAGCTATGTGGATTTCAGGGTTTCGATCTTGCCGTCGTCAAAAGGCGAGAAGGTCGCGCTAAGGGTGCTGGACAAGTCGCATGCGACGCTTGATATCGAGAGATTGGGTTTTGAGAAAGAGGCGCTGGATATATTTAGGGAAAACGCGTCGCGGCCGCACGGGATGATATTAGTTTGCGGTCCGACCGGAAGCGGCAAGACGACCACGCTTTACTCTTTGTTGAAATACGTGCACGCGCCTGAGAAGAACCTGATCACGGTGGAGGACCCGGTCGAGTACCAGATAGAAGGCGTGAGCCAGGTCACGGTCAGGAGCGAGGTCGGGCTTACGTTCGCGAGCGCGCTGCGGTCGATCTTAAGGCAGGACCCGGACGTGATCATGGTGGGTGAGATACGCGATTTTGACACAGTGGATATCGCGATAAAGTCAGCGCTGACAGGGCACCTCGTGCTTTCGACATTGCACACGACAACAGCGTGCGGGTCAGTGGTGAGGCTCGTGAATATGGGCGTGGAGCCGTTTTTGATAAGCGCGTCTTTGATATCTATAGTGGCGCAGAGATTGATCCGCAAATTGTGCCCGAAATGCAAAGAGGTGTATAAGCCGGGAGAAAAAGTTATTTCTGAACTGGGTGTTGATGTTGACAATGCAAAGGACGTGAATTTTTACAGGGCAAAGGGATGCAGCCAGTGTTTTAATACCGGTTACAGCGGCAGGGTCGGTATTTGTGAAATATTGACCATGTCGCCGGCAATAAGAAATTTGATTTTGAACAAGGCGCGCGAGAGCGAGATAAAAGAGACTGCGCGAAAAGAGGGCATGTGGACGCTCAGGCAGGACGGCATGGTAAAGGTCTTGCAGGGAGTCACGAGCCTGGAAGAGATATTGCGTGTGACAGTGGCGGACGAGTAACAGATACTTTAATTGATACCGATGTTGAAAAAAACGTTTGAGGCTGCCGACATTGCAAAGGGGAACTATAAATATAAGCCTAAGATTGTAGATTGGGACTAAAGGGAAAAATATCGGCATTGGATACCGTCAGCAATTACGGGTTTCAATGTCGGGATTGAGACGTATGGCAAAGCCAGCGCAGGACAAACTGAGTCAGATCCTGATCAAGAACAAGCTTGTTACGGAAAAGGACTTGAAGCAGGCCAGGGACAAGCAGGCAAAGCAGGGCGGCAGCCTGGGCGAGGTGCTGGTCAAGGAAGGACTGATAACTGAAAAGGACCTGATGTCTGTTTTAAGCACCACCTTTAATATACCGGCGATAAATCTTTCAAAATACAAGATAGAAGAGGATTGCGTTAAGATAATACCGGAAAAGATGGCGAGGCAGTATCGCATTATTGCTATTTGCAGACTCGGCAGCACGCTTGTGGTGGCAATGGCTGACCCGCTCAATGTTTTTGTGGTGGACGATCTGAAGATGCTTACTAAATTCAATATCGAGCAGGTGCTAAGCACTGAGACGGAAATATTCCAGGCAATAGATAAAATTTACGGCACAGGGGACAAGGCGCTTTCGGATATTGTCAAGGAAAGCGAGGACGGCGGAGACCTGGAAGTGGTGGGCGCGATAAAAGAGGAATTTGATATATCGAATGCCGCGATCGAGGGCGAAACCCCGCCTATTGTGAAAATGGTGGATCTGATATTGCTCGAGGCGCTAAAAAAAAGGGCGTCTGACGTGCACATCGAGCCAGGGGAAAGCGACGTGCGAGTGAGATACAGGATCGACGGCAACCTGCAGGATGCGCTTGTGATCCCGAAGAAGAATCAGAACGCGGTGCTGGCGCGGCTGAAGATCATGTCGGGCATGGATATAACAGAGTCGCGGCTTCCGCAGGACGGCAGATTCAAGATACGGGCGCAGAAAAAAGAGGTGGACTTCAGGGTGTCTGCGCTGCCGACGTCATTCGGGGCAAAGATGGTATTGAGGGCGCTGGATAAATCGAACCTGTCCATTGGACTTGATAAATTGGGTTTTTCAAAATACGCGCTCACGAGATTTAATGACGCGGTCAAAAAGCCGTTTGGCATGATACTGGTGACAGGCCCGACAGGCAGCGGTAAATCCACGACACTTTATTCAGTGTTGAATCAATTGAACACGCCCGAGAGGAGTATAATTACAGTAGAGGACCCGGTCGAGTATCAGGTCGAGGGCATAACGCAGATACAGGTGAATCCGGATATTGGCTTGAGTTTCGCGAGTGGGCTTCGGTCGCTTTTGAGGCAGAGTCCTGATGTGATAATGGTGGGCGAGATCCGCGATTCAGAGACAGCGGACATCGCGATAAAGGCGTCGCTGACAGGCCAGCTGGTTTTGAGCACGCTGCACACGAATGACGCGCCCACTGCAGTGAGCAGGCTAATGGACATGGGCGTGGAGCCGTTTTTGATCGCGTCGTCGGTGATACTGGTGGCGGCGCAGCGGTTGTGCAGGGTGGTGTGCCCGGTCTGCAAGGGCAAGGGCGACGGGTGCAGCAGGTGTTCTTCGACAGGGTATCGCGGGAGGCGGGCTGTATTAGAGGTGTTGACTGTGGACGACAAGGTGCGGGAGATGATCATAACAAGGACTTCCACTGACGAGATAAGGGACTACGCGATTTCCAAAGGCATGAAGACGCTGAGGGAAGACGCGATGCAAAAATACAAAGACGGCGTGACCACAATGGAAGAAGTCGCGCGCGTCACTTCGGAGGAGTAAGATTGCTTCGGCGCTTCGCGCCTCGCAATGACACGAGTGCTTATGTCATTGCGAGCGAAGCGAAGCAATCTCAAAAGGGATAATTATGACGACATTCAGGTATGTTGCGAAAGAAAACACGGGCAAGACAGTGAGCGGGGTGCTGGAATATTCTGACAAGGCCTCACTGGTGGACGCGCTCAGGAAGCGGGGCCTCGTTATAATCTCTATAAACGAGGCCAGGAAGAAAAAAATGACCGGCGGAGCAAAGGTGAAGCTCGAGGAAGTTGTAATATTTTCCAGGCAGCTGGCTACCATGGTCGATAGCGGCATACCTCTGGTCCAGGCAATGGATATTTTACATGACCAGATAGAAAAGTCCGTGTTTAAAAATATCGCGGCGACGATCAGGGATGACATAGAGGGGGGCTTTAATTTTTCAGACGCGCTTTCAAAGCACCCGTCTGTTTTTTCGCCGCTTTACATAAACATGGTAAGGGCGGGCGAATCCAGCGGCGCGCTCGATGATATACTGGACAGGCTCGCGAGTTATTTGGAAAAGGCAAACAAGCTCCAGAGAAAGGTAAAATCGAGTTTGGTATATCCTGCCGTGGTGGTGGCGATGGCAGTGCTGATAACGCTGGTCATGCTTTTAAAGGTCATCCCGACATTCAAGGGAATATTCGGGATGCTGGGCGGCACGCTGCCTTTGCCGACGAGGATTTTGATCCTCGTCAGCGATACGTTGCGCAACATGTTTTTGTATGTGGTTGGCGTTGTGGTCGTGGCAGGTTTTTTATTGAAAAGATATATTGCAACTAAACAGGGCAGGTCCGTGTTTGACAGCATGACTTTGAGGATGCCTATTATTGGCCAGCTTTTGAGAAAGGTCGCGGTTGCAAAATTTACCAGGACGCTTGCTACGCTCGTTAAAAGCGGCGTGCCGATTTTGGTTTCGCTTGAGATTGTCGGGAAGACATCAGGCAACACAGTGATAGAGAAAGCGGTTGAAAAGGTGCGCACGGGTATAAAGGAGGGCGAGAATATTGCCGGGCCGCTCGGGAAGAGCGGCGCGTTTCCGCCAATGGTCGTGAGGATGATATATGTCGGCGAGCAGACAGGCGAGCTTGAAAAGATGCTGGGCAAGATCGCGGATTTTTACGATGACCAGGTGGACGCTGCTGTGAGCGGGTTGACGAGTCTCATAGAGCCGCTCATAATAGCATTTTTAGGCGTCGTGATAGGCGGCATAGTGATCGCGATGTTTTTGCCTGTATTCAAGCTCACAGAGATCCTCTCGCATTAGCCCCAAGTTGACAATTTTGACATTGTCAGATTTGTCAACTTGGGGATGTGTGGTATACTTGTATCAGAGGCGAAAGTTATTTCCTGGGCACCTTGACAATGTATATTTCATATGATATAATTCTTATGTTTATAATTTGTCAAGTTGTCTAATAATGGAAAGAAAGGGGGGAAGAAGACATGCTTAAGTTACGACAGAGACATGGCTTCACGCTCGTAGAGATAATGATCGTAGTCGCAATCATATCTTTATTAGCAGCAATAGCAATACCGAATTTGCTACGAGCAAGGCATAATGCAAATGAGGCAGCATCCATTGCAGCCTTGAGGACCATCAGCACCGCATGCGAGAGCTTTCGTTCCGCGCAGACGCCTCCGACATATCCTGCGAACATGGCAGCTCTTAGCACAGCAACTCCTCCGTACATAGACGCGAGTCTTGCTGGCGCGGTTGCATCTGCAAGCGCGAGACAGGGTTATTTCTATACCTATGCTCTCACAAACGCGAACCAGTTTGCCTGCACGGCGAGTCCAGGGGTGAGCGGCACAACAGGTACGCGCATTTTCTTTGTGGATGAGAGCGGCGTTATCAGGCTGACTAATGCATCAGGTTCTCCAATAGAATAAGGCTGTTTGGTTAGCAGCAATATCTAAGTGCCAGGCGCTTAATAGTGCCTGGCACTTTTTTGCTTTTTGTTCAAGGCTAAGCCTTGAACAGCAAGTGTTCAAGGCTAAGCCTTGAACAAACAGGTACTCATTTTTCTTGACTTTTGGCGCAGAGTAGTATAAATTTGTTATAAATGAAAACAAGGAGAGGATTTACATTAGTCGAAATAATGATAGTGGTCGCGATACTTATGACGCTCGCGACCCTGGCTATTTCGGGCGTGCTGCGCGCCAGGCACAACGCGAACGAGATGGCGGCAGTGGCTTCGTGCAGGAGCATTGTCACAGCGTGCCAGAACTATTATTCCGGCGTTTACCCACACACTTACCCGAGTGGCCTTTCAGACCTTGTACCCCCGATTTCAAGTCCAGGGTATATAGACAGCGTGCTTGCCACCGGCACAAAGCAAGGGTATACCTTTACGTATGCGCGTATAGATCCCGAGAGTTTTACTTTGAATGCGGCACCGACATCCGTGGGCAAGACAGGCACGAGATATTTTTTCGCTGACGAGACAAGCGTTATAAAGGCAAACCCTAATGGCCCTGCAGGCGCGGGTGATGAGGCAGTGCAGTAGAATTAGAATTAACATATAGCATCTATTTTATATATATGGGAGCTAAATAGTGGGACGGGTAATAGGAATTGACATAGGGACTCACAGCATAAAGGCAATAGAGCTCGAGAATAAAATGGGCCACTTTGATGTTGTTAAATGCGCGATAAGCCGCGTCAAAGGCAACGATGTCAAAGAGGTGCTGAAGAAGCTGTTGGCCGCGGCAAGGTTTTCTTCCAGGCGCGTGAATGTCTCACTCTCAGGACCATCAGTTATTGTGAGATATATAGAGATGCCTTCGATGAGACATGACGAGCTCAGGAGCGCGATAAAATTCGAGGCGGAAAAATATATACCGTTTAGTATCAGCGAGTCTGTAATAGACTTTGCCTCTCTTGACAAGACAAGCTCGGGCAGCCAGCGCGTTTTACTGGTCGCCGCGAAAAAGAGCGTGGTGGCAGGGCTTTTGGAGCTTTTTAAAGGTGTCGGGCTGGAGGTCAACGGCATTGACGTGGATAGCTTTGCTTTCTTGAATGCGTTCCAGCGCGGCCGGGTAGAGGAAAAAGATGATGCGGCATGCGCGCTCATTAATACAGGCGAGAGATTTTCCAATATGAATATAGCGGAAAAAGGGAATGTCTATTTTACAAGGGATGTGCTGTGGGGAGGAAGCGATATTACAAAGAGGATCAAGGATGCAATGGCTGTGGGTTTGGACGAGGCAGAGGCAATGAAAAAGAAACCTGGCGAAAAAAGGGAAGAGGTCGTGGCTGCTATCGCGCCTGTCCTGGATAAACTCGCCTCGCAGGTGAGGATGTCCTTTGATTATTTTGAAAGTCAGTTTGGCAGGGGAGTTGAAAAGGTCTATGTGAGCGGCGGGTCCTCGTATCTTTTTAACATGGTTGATTTTTTGAAGGATAGCCTGGGCGTTAGCGTGGCGATGTGGAATCCGCTGGAAGGCATCAGGACATCAGGCGCTATTGAAGAGATGGATAAAACGCCAGCGCTATTTAGCGTGGCAATGGGCCTGGCCCTGAGGAAATAAAATGATACAGATAAATCTGCTGCCAGAAGAGATGCGCAAGCGAAAAGGGCCGCAGCTAAAGCTGGACCTCCAGAACAGCAAGGTCAAGATGATCGCGGCTGGAGGCGCTGTAGGGGTCCTGGTATTACTGATACTTTTCCTGTCGCTTGGTTCGTCTATTAGAAAAGGCCAGACGCGAAGACTACTGGCAAGGGAGCAGGCTATCGCGGCGCAGAAATCAGAGATCGAGGCTGTGAATAACGAGGTCGAGCTTTTAAAGACAAAGATAGGCACCCTGGGCCAGATCGCGAAACAGGAATTCCTGTGGGCGGAAAAGCTGAATCGCATCTCAGATCTTGTTTTGCCGGGCATATGGTTTACGCGCATCCGCACGGATTCAGAGAATAGATTGATAATAGAGGGAAGCGTTATATCGAAAGAGGAAGAGGCGATGGCCTCGGTGGGCAAATTCATGAAGGATATCAGGGGGGATGATAATTTTTTCAAGGATTTCGCCAATATAAAACTCGAGTCGGTACAGCGGAAAAATATAGAAGATAGAGACGTGGTGGATTTTAAGATAGTCCTGTATTTTGAGTAAGATGTCATTGCGAGGCCGCGAGGCGGCCGAAGCAATCTCAGGGCTTAGAGATTGCTTCGCTTCGCTCGCAATGACAGGAGATACTTATGGATCCTAAGGAAAAACAAAAACTGTATGTGCTTTTTGGGATCTTTGCCATTGCAGGTGTCATGTTTTACTACAACCTGCTTTTGAAGCCGCAGTTTTCGAAATTTCTCGTGATCAATAAAGAGTATGGCGCTATAAAGGCGCGATTAAGGAGCGCCGAGGTTTTGATCGCGAATGAAGCCGGGATAAAAAAGCAGCACGAGAATCTCAGCAGGGAGACAGCTGCGCTCGAACAAAGACTTCCCGCCCAGGATGAGATCTCTAATCTATTGGGGGATTTTTCAAGGGTTGCAGAGTCCTCAGGCGTTAAGATACTCAAGGTCAAGCCGCTCGAGGATGCTGGCGGCGCAGCTGAGGCAAATGGGATCTATGCTGAGTTTCCGATTTTAATCGAGGCAAGGGGCGGCTATCATCAGCTGGGCAGTTTCATCAATAGGCTTGAAGGCATGGACAGGTTTATAGATATCGAGGATATTGATATCAATGGACGGACAGGTGACCCTCGCCGCCACGATGCAAAATTGCGGGTGATCACCTACATTGTAAAATGATGAGAAAAATTTTGAGTTTTACAGCGATACTATTATTGTTTAGCGGATATTCTTTTGCTCAGGAGGTTTTTGAGTATGATGCAAAGGACAAGCGGGATCCGTTTGTGCCGCTTGTTTCAGAGTCAGGCGCGTATGTTTCTGACGCGTACGGGGTAAGCAGCATAAAGGATATAAGGCTGGAAGGCATTGTCTGGGATGAGAGTAAGGGTTCTATTGCGATAATAAATGGCGAGATAGTCGGCGAAGGTCAGAAGGTAGGCATTGCTGAAGTTATAAAGATAGAGAAGGACGCGGTCTTGTTTGAAATCGATAATCAGGAGATAAGGATAGAGTTGTCAGAAGACTAGAGGAGGGTAAGATGCGCAAGTGGATAATCGTGGGGTTTTTGGTTTTTGGCGTGGCAGGCGTGGCAGTGGCGCAGGAAAAAGGAGACGGCGAGGCGACTGATGTCGCGTCGGTCGCTGGCATTGCGCAGACGTCAGCAGGCAATGTGACGCTGGACTTTAAGGACGCTGACATAACTAACGTGCTGCGCATACTCTCGTACAAGAGCGGGATAAACATCGTGGCCGGCAAGGACGTGACAGGCCCTGTGACAATACGGCTTACAGACGTGCCGTGGCAAAAGGCGCTGGAGGTGATACTCAGGACTTACGGGTACACTTACGAGCGCGAGGAAAATATCATCCGTGTCACGACCACTGAGAATCTGGAAAAAGAAGAACTCGTGACAGAGGTGTTTGCTCTCAATTACGCGGACGCGGAAAACATACCCGCGGCAATAGAAGAGATGCTGAGCGACAGGGGGAGCATCAAATATGATGAGCGCGCGAACCTCGTTATAGTGACTGATATACCCACCAACATTTACAAGATCAAGCAGGTCATTGAGAGGCTTGACATGAGGACAAAGCAGGTCAATATCGAGGCCAAGATCGTGGAGACAACTCTTGACAAAGACGACAACCTCGGTATCAGATGGACAATGCAGGCAACTGCGAGCATGGCAAAACGGCCCACGACATTCCCTTTTGACAGAAAGGCCGGGGGTGGCTCATGGTATCCCATTAGTGACCCCTCGGGCGCGTCCAGCACGTCGAGCCCTGTTGTTGGGACTTTTCCTTCTAATGTCGGCACGGGTTTTCCAATGGCATTGCCGACAAATTTTACCCTGGGCACGCTTGATTTCAGTGCTTTCCAGGCAGTGCTCGAGATCCTGAAATCGCGCTCAGACACAAAGATCATTTCAAACCCGAGGATCACGACGCTGGATAACCAGGAGGCAAGGATAGTGGTCGCGACCACGTTCAGTATCCCCACTTACGAGCGCAATGACAGCACGGGTAATATCGAGGTGACAGGGTATTCGGAAAAGGAACTGGGCGTTACGCTTTCTGTAACGCCGCAGATAAATCCGGAAGGTTTTGTCGTGGTAAAACTGGAACCCGAGGTGTCAACATTTCTGGACTGGGACACGTTTACTTCAGGGAGCTCTGGCAGTATCCAGGCCCCGAGATTTTCCACGCGCAAGGCATCGACGCAGGTAATGGTGAAAAACGGCGAGACCATAGTGATAGGCGGGCTCATAAAGGAAAACATAGTGGATGCAGTATACAAGGTGCCGATACTGGGTGATATACCTATACTAAGTCTGTTTTTTAAGAAAAAGGAAAAGAGCGTCGAGACCACTGATCTGATGTTTTTCATAACAGTGAATATCGTGGATCCTGAAGCTAACGCCACAGCGGTTGCTGTGACAAAATGAAAATAGAGGCGAGGTTTTGCAAGAAAGGGGTTTTAAGGAATATCTCTCACCTGGATATCGTGAGGTTGTTTCAAAGGGCTGTTAGACGGGCAGGCCTTCCTGTTGGTTTGAGCCAGGGGTATAACCCACATTATAAAATAAGTTTTGGAAACGCGCTGAAATTAGGCATGGAGAGCGATGGCGAAGAGGTGACTTTCGCGATGAATGAATGGATGGCGCCGGAAGAATTTGAGAAAAAGATAAATGAAAAATTGCCGGAAGGGATCAAGGTGTTGGAATGCAAAAAGAGATTTTGATAAACGTTGAATCGCAGGAGAAGAGGGTCGCGGTCGTAGAGGCCGGCGTGCTCCAGGAATATTATATCGAGCGGCCTTCAGAGGTGACGCTGGTCGGGAACATATACAAGGGCATAGTGGAGTCGGTTGTCTCAGGGATAGGCGCCGCGTTTGTGAGCATAGGCCAGTCAAGGAACGGGTTTTTATACGTATCTGATATGATGTCGTCGGCAAGGGAATTTGACTTGCTGGACGACGGTTCGCCAGAGGCAGCAAAAGAGGAAGCTGCGAGGCGCCGGACGCCAAGGCCAAGGCCGTCGGATATAAACAAATTGGTAAAAGAAAAACAGGAGGTTTTGGTCCAGGTGGTGAAAGAAGGAATAGGCAACAAGGGGCCGCGGCTTACAACGCATGTCGGTATTCCCGGACGATTTATAGTGCTGATGCCTTTTGATAATCATCTTGGCGTGTCAAAAAAAGTCACGGACAGGCAGGAGAGACAGAGACTGCATAAGATCCTGAAAAAGATAGCGCCCGCTTTTAATGCAGGATTGATCGTGCGCACGGCCGGCGTCGGCAAGAGCGAGAGGGATATCCAGCGCGAGGCAAAATATCTATATGTGCTCTGGAAAAGGATAAATCGCGACGCCGCTAAGGTAAAGGCGCCCGGTGTCGTGCACGAGGAGCACGGGCTGACGTTCAGGATATTGCGCGACATATTCAGCGAGGACGTGTCAAGGGTGCTGGTGGACAACAGGGACGAGTACAAGAAGCTGCGGAATTTTGCGAACAATATGATGCCGGCAATGAAACGAAAGCTCATGTTTTACAGGGAGAAGGTGAGCGCTTTTGAGTCGCGCGGCATAGAGAAGGAGATAGAGAAGCTTTACAGGAAAAAGATAGATCTCAAATGCAAGGGATATATTTTTATCGAGGAGACAGAGGGGCTTATAGCCATTGACGTGAACAGCGGTTCTTTTTCAAGGCGCAATATCGAGGAGACCGCGATCAGGGTCAATTCCGAGGCAGCGGAGGAGATCGCGAGGCAGATACGGCTGAGGGATATCGGCGGGATCATAGTGATTGATTTTATTGATATGAATCGCGACAGGAACAGGCGCGAGATCTTTAATATATTAGTGAGATCTGTTAAGAGGGACAAGGCAAGGATCAAGATTTTGCAGATGTCCGAGTTTGGCATAGTGCAGATGACGCGACAGCGCGTGCGGCGGGGCGTGCGGCGCGTGTCGTATCAGAAGTGCCCGTATTGCAGCGGCAGAGGGTCGGTGAAATCAGTGACGACCATGGCGATCGAAGTGCTGCGCGCGGTGAAGCGGGAGCTGGATAAGGCGCGGCTGAAAGAGGTGCGGGCGTTCGTGCACCCGGGCGTGGCGAATTACCTGCTGAACGAGGACCGGCCGTCCATAACCAAGCTCGAAAGCGAGCACAGGGCCAAGATCATCATAATAGCAGAGCCGGAAATGCACATCGAGCGCTTCCGCATCCAACACTAACAAGTGGTCGAGGTTTCGCCTCGACCAGATAATGAAGAGGGAGGGGTTACAGTGTACGCAATAGTTGAAACAGGCGCAAAGCAGTACAGGGTGTCAAAAGGGGATTTACTGGAAATAGAACGATTGGATTTAAAAGATAAGAAAGAGGTAAAGCTCGACAAGGTGCTTTTTGTTTCTGACAAAAAAGACCCCTCGGTGGGTAAACCTTATATAAAAGGCGCTTCAGTTGTCTGCGAGGTCGTGGGAGAGAAGCGCGGCAAAAAGTCCATATCTTTTAAATACAGGCGGCGACTCGGAAATTCCAGAAGAAAAGTCGGACACAGGCAGAATTACACAGTTTTGAAAGTCAAGGAAATCGCAGCATAACAGGAGGGAATAAAATGGCGCATACTAAATCACAGGGAAGCTCCAGGAACGGAAGGAACAGCAATTCGCAGCGGCTCGGGGTCAAGCGATTCGAGGGCCAGTTTGTGAGCGCTGGCTCTATCCTTGTCAGGCAGAAAGGCACAAAGTTTTTTCCTGGCACAGGCGTGGGCATGGGCAGGGACCGCACGTTGTTCGCGCTAAAGGACGGCGTGGTAAAGTTCGGCACATCGCGTAAGATCAATGTGCTGTAGCGCTTCGCATGTTTATTGACCACGCAGAGATCAATGTCAGGGCAGGCGACGGCGGCGACGGTTGTCACAGTTTTTCCAAAGGCAGGATGCAGAGGTACAAGAAGCCTGACGGCGGAGACGGCGGCAAAGGCGGCGACGTAATAATCATTGCGGACAACAATGTCCAGACCCTCGTCGATTTTTATTACAGAAAGCATTTTAAGGCGGAGTCTGGCAGCAACGGTTCTAGCAATCATAAAAAAGGCGCTGACGGCAGGGACTCTATAATAAGGGTCAGCATCGGGACGATTTTAAGAGACAGGCACGAGGACATTGTTTATTGCGATTTGAATGAGGTCGGCCGGTCAGTCGTGATCACGAAGGGCGGGGCTGGCGGCGCTGGAAATTCCAGGCGCAGGGATGCCACGCCCGGGAAAGACGGCGACGAGAAAAATATTGTTTTAGAATTAAAATTAGTCGCTGACGTCGGCATAATCGGCTATCCAAATGTGGGCAAGTCGAGCCTGATCTGTCGCGTGTCAAAGGCAAAGTCAAAGATAGCCAGTTATTCGTTTACCACGAAGACGCCGATTTTGGGCGTGGTGAAGCTGGATAGCGAGAGAAGTTTTGTTATTTGTGATATCCCGGGACTGATAGAAGGCGCGCATTCCGGCAGGGGGCTGGGCGACGAGTTTCTGAGGCACGTTGAAAGGACAAAAGTCCTCGTGCACATGATAGACATGGCAGGCGTGGAGCAGAGAGATCCTGTCGAGGATTTGAAAAAAATAAATCATGAGCTTGGCGCGTATGATCCGGGTCTTTTAAAGCGGCCGCAGATCCTGGCGGCGAATAAAATGGATCTTCCGGACGCGGCCGAGAATTTAAAGAGTTTTAGAAAAAAGGTAAAGAAAAAGATATATCCAATATCTTGCGTAACAGGCGAGGGCATAAAAGAGCTGCTCGAGGCAGCGCATACTGCGCTGTTCAAGGCTAAGCCTTGAACAGCGCAAGGCTAAGCCTTGAACAGTGGGGCGATGGAAAGACAAGATATAACAAAGGCAAAGCGGATAGTTGTGAAGGTGGGCACGAGCGTGCTTGCATCAAAGGGGTTTGCGCTGGATGAGGCGTGGATGCAGGGGTTTGCCCGGGAGATCGGAGAACTTTTGAAGCAGGGCCGCGAGGTGGTAATTGTTTCTTCAGGCGCGATCGCTGCAGGCATGCATTTATTGGGCATGAAAAAAAGGCCGAGCGATCTGCCCGGCAAGCAGGCGTGCGCAGCTGTGGGCCAGGGCAATCTGATAAATAAATATGAGGATATGTTCAGGAACGCAGGTTTTCATGTCGGCCAGATACTTTTGACATGGGAGGGCTTGAAGGACAGGCGCATGTACCTCAATGCTAAAAACACGATCAACACGCTTTTGTCAAAATCCGTGGTGCCTATAATCAATGAGAACGACACAGTGGCTGTTGACGAGATAAAATTCGGCGACAATGACACGCTTTCAGCGCTCGTGGCAGAGCTTGTGGGTGCGGATCTTTTGGTCATGCTGACAGACGTGGACGGGTTTTGCGCGGGCTCTAAAAAGCAGCGCGTTGATAAGATAACAGAGATATGTCCTGAGATAGAAGCCGCGGCAGGGGGCACGGAAAAAGAGCATTCGCTCGGCGGCATGAAGACAAAACTCAAGGCCTGCAGGATCGCCATGTCTTCAGGCATCCATTGCGTGATTGCGAACGGCCGCAAGAAGGACATAATGACAAAGATCATAAAGGGCGAAAACGTGGGCACGCTTTTTGTAGCTGAAAAAGAAAAATAGTTAAAAGGAAGGTGTGGAGTGCAGTTAAAAAATAAGATCTTAAAGATGCTGGAAGAGGCGAAGGCGGCGTCAAGGGCGCTAGCCAGCGTTTCAACCAAGAATAAAAACAAGGCGCTTTTAGCAATGGCAAAAGCGCTCCTTAGGGATTCGAGATATATATCGCTGCGAAATGCCAGGGATGTTTCCCTTGCCAGGAAAAATGGTCTGTCAAAGGCAATGATAGACAGGCTCACGCTTACAGACGAGCGGATAAAGGATATGGCAGATGGTTTGAAGACAGTCGCGTCTTTAAAGGATCCTGTGGGTGGTGTTATCAGGCAGTGGAAGAGACCCAACGGACTTTTGATAAAAAAGGTGCGCGTGCCAATAGGCGTTGTGGGAATCATATACGAGTCCAGGCCCAATGTCACGAGTGATTGCGCAGGGCTGTGTCTTAAATCCGGAAACGCGTGCGTGTTGCGCGGCGGAAGCGAATCCATTAATTCTAATCGCGCGATCCACGAGGTCATTACAAAAGGTCTGGGTAATTTCGGGATACCAAAGGCAGCGATTAGCATGATCGATACAACAGACAGGAAGGCAGTGGAGATACTTTTGCAGGCGCCCGAGTACGTGGACCTTGTAATCCCGAGGGGCGGCGAGGGCCTGATAAAGCATGTTGCAGAGACTTCCAGGATACCGGTGATAAAACATTATAAGGGCGTGTGTCATTTATACGTCGATAAATTCGCGGATCTGAAAAAGGCGATAGACATCGCATTCAACGCAAAGGTGCAAAAGCCCGGGGTATGCAACGCCATAGAGACACTGTTGGTGCACAAGGCCGTGGCCAGCAAATTTTTGCCGCAAGTGGTGCGCAGCCTGGAAGACGCGGATGTGGAGCTGCGCGGCTGCGCGAAGACCAAAAAAATATTAAGGGGCATAAAAAGCGCCACGGAAAAAGATTGGTATGAAGAATATCTGGATCTGATATTGGCGATCAAGATCGTTGACAGCGCGGACGAGGCGATTGATTTTATAAATAAGTACGGGTCAGGTCATTCGGACGCGATAGTCACGAAGAATAAAAAAGTGGCCAATGTTTTTTTGAGCAGGGTGGATTCAGCATGTGTTTATCTGAACTCCTCCACCAGGTTTACAGACGGGTATCAATTCGGCTTTGGCGCGGAAATAGGCATTTCAACAGACAAGATCCATGCAAGGGGGCCGATGGCATTAGAGGAGCTTTGCACGTATAAATATGTCGTGCTCGGCTCTGGCCAAATAAGACAATGAGGCTTGCGGATGTTCAAGGCTAAGCCTTGAACAAGCTTGTTCAAGGCTTAGCCTTGAACATTTGAGAGGTGAGGGATGAAGAAGAGGAAGGCAAAGGTAGCGAGGAAGACGAGCGAGACGAATGTTATGCTCGAATTGAATATAGACGGGAAAGGCGCTTCCAGCGTGAAGACAGGCATAGCTTTTCTGGATCACATGCTCGCGCTTTTTGCAAAGCACGGACTTTTTGATTTAAAGATAAAGGCCAAGGGCGACCTGGACGTGGATTTTCACCACACGAACGAGGATATAGGTATATGCATGGGAGAGGCGTTCAGGAAGGCGCTGGGCGACAAAAAAGGGATCAGGCGATTCGGCGAAAAGACGATCCCGATGGACGAGACGCTGGTCAATGTCCGCGTGGCAGTGGACGTAAGCGGCAGGCCGTTTTTTAATAATATCAAATCGGAAAAACCATATGAAGAAAAGGATGTGCAGGGGGGATACAATCTGGAATACACGCGCCAGTTTTTCCATGCGCTCATAAATAATTTTCCTATTACAATGCACATCTCCGTTCTAGAGGCGGGTTCTGACGCGCATCATTTAATAGAGGCGATTTTCAAGGCAGCAGCCAAGGCGTTAGATGAGGCAACACAGATAGATCCGCGTGTAAAAGGCATTCCTTCCACCAAGGGCCGTCTATGATTACAATTGTTGACTATGGCATGGGTAACCTTAGGAGCGTGCAGAAGGCCTTTGAGTTATTTTGTCCAAAGGTCAGGGTGAGTTCGTCTGCCAGGGATATCGCTGCAGCGAGCAAGGTGGTTTTGCCTGGCGTCGGCGCATTTGGCAAGGCAATGGAGGAGCTCGAGAAAAAAGGACTGGTAGACGCGCTCAAGGATGCTATTAAAAGCGGAAGGCCGTTTTTAGGAATATGTCTGGGGATCCAGCTTTTATTTCCGGAAAGCGAAGAGGCTGGCCGGGTCAAGGGCCTTGGTATATTAAAAGGAAAAGTCAGGAAATTTGACAATTCTCTCGGGCTAAAGATCCCGCACATGGGGTGGAACAAGATAAAATTCAAAGATCAAGATTCCAGATCCAGAATTTTAGAGGGTGTGCCGGATGGGAGCCACATGTATTTCGTGCACTCTTATTATGTGGAGCCTGAGGATAAAGATGCGGTGCTTTGCGAAACAGAATACGGCGATATTTTTGCCTCAGCAATACAGAAGGACAATATCTACGCGTTTCAGTTTCACCCTGAGAAAAGCCAGAAGATAGGATTAAATATTGTAAAGAATTTTGCAGAGCTATGATAATTATTCCGGCAATAGATATAATCGGCGGAAGGGTCGTGAGGCTGCACCAGGGTGATTTCACCAAGGAGAAATTTTATTCAGATGATCCGGTCGAGACAGCGCTTTTGTGGCAGAAAAAAGGCGCGAGGTTTTTGCATGTGGTGGACCTTGACGGCGCGAAATACGGCGAGGTGAGAAACGGCGAGGTCATAGGACGTATCATAAAAGCCGTGGACATGAAATGCGAGGTCGGCGGCGGGTTGCGTGACGAAAAAGACATCGCGTATTTTCTGGAACAGGGGGCAGAGCGCGTGGTGCTTGGCACAAAGGCATTCGAGGACCCCGACTATTTAAAGAAGCTTGTCTCCATGTTTGGCAAAAAGATCGTGGTCAGCATAGATTTTGCAGGCGAAAGAATAGTGAAAAAAGGCTGGCAGGAGGAAATGGACATGTCGCCGGATGAGATGATTAAAAAGATACAGCAGGCTGGCGTGAGCACGATTGTTGTAACTGATATTGCGATGGACGGGACATTAAAGGGGCCTAATGTAGAGAAGATGAAAAAGATCCTTTCCAGCGTGGATATTTCAGTGATAGCGTCAGGCGGGATATCCAGTCTAGCGGACATAAAGAAGCTGAAGGATATTGGAAGTAAAAACTTAGAGGGCGTTATCATCGGTCGCGCCTTATACGAGGGTAAGATTAACCTCGAGGATGCAATCAAAATAAGTTGACAATTTTGACATTGTCAGATTTGTCAACTTGGTGAGTGGGATATGCTGGCGAAGAGGATTATTCCATGTCTGGATGTCAAGGACGGTAGGGTCGTGAAGGGAGTAAAATTCCTGAACCTGAAGGACGCGGGCGACCCTGTTGAGGTGGCGCAGATCTATGACAAGGAAGAGGCGGACGAGATCGTGTTTTTGGATATCACAGCGAGTTATGAAAAAAGACAGATCATGCTGGATGTCGTGAGGCGCACAGCCGAGACTGTTTTTATGCCACTCACAGTCGGCGGCGGCATAAGAAATCTCGACGACATCAGGGATCTGTTGAACGCGGGCACGGACAAGGTCTCGATCAATACAGCTAGCGTGAAGGATCCGGAATTGGTAAAAAGGGCTGCAGAGAGATTCGGCAGTCAATGCATAGTGGTTGCTATTGATGCAAAAAGAACGGGAAAGGGTTTGAAATGGGAAGTTTATATAAATGGTGGGAGGACGCCGACAGGTATAGACGCTCTTGAATGGGGCAAAAAGGTCGAGGCGCTCGGCGCGGGCGAGATACTTTTGACAAGCATGGACAAGGACGGCACCAGGGACGGCTATGATATTGAGCTCACAAAGGCGTTTTCTGAAAATTTGAGCATTCCTATAATAGCGTCTGGCGGCGCAGGGAATCTGGAACACCTGCAGGATGTTTTAACTAATGGCAAGGCAGACGCGGCGCTCGCAGCATCTATTTTTCATTTCAGGGAATATTCAGTGAAAGATACAAAGGAATTTTTGAAGAAAAAGGGAGTCGAGGTGCGGACGTGAATATCGATGATTTAAAATTTGACAAAAATGGGTTGGTGCCGGCCATAGTTCAGGATTATAAAAGTGGCGAGGTTTTGATGCTAGCGTATATGAACGCGGAGTCCGTAAAGAGGACGCTTGAATCAGGCAAGACTTGTTATTGGTCGCGTTCGAGGAAGGAGTATTGGGTCAAAGGCGAGACCTCTGGGAATTTTCAATTTGTAAAAGATGTGTATTATGACTGCGACATGGACGCGCTGCTCGTAAAGGTCGAGCAGAAAGGCGTCGCGTGTCACACAGGAAACCGCAGCTGTTTCTATAGGAAGCTCAAAGGCTAAATTGGACAAAATGAGCATTGCAGGAATTGTCCAATTTAGAGGTGGGGGCAGGGTGTATTATCCGTCGAAGAAGGAGTTTTTAAAGCTGGCGAGAAGTGCGAACGTGGTCCCTGTGTATCGCGAGATACTCGCGGATCTGTTGACGCCGGTGTCTACGTTTATGAAGGTGAAGAACGGGCATTCGTATTTGCTGGAGTCTGTTGAGGGCGAGGAAAAGATAGCCAGGTTTTCCTTTATAGGCATAGAGCCGTCGATAATTTTTAAAAGCAAGGGTAACCGCGTCGAGCTGGAAAGGGACGGCAAGACGAGAAAGTTTTTTACAAATTCTCCGCTCGCTGAGATCGCGGAAATCATGGCTGGTTTTAAGGCAGCGCCTGTTAAAGGGCTCCCGAGATTTTCAGGCGGGCTCGTGGGTTTTATGGGGTATGACATGGTGAAGTTTTTTGAAGAGCTGCCGGACGAGAACGTGGATGACCTGGATATGGCGGATTCTGTTTTTATGATGGCAGACAGCCATGTGATCTTTGACCATTCAACGCACAAGATAAAGGTAGTGGTGAACGCGTACGACAGGGGAGCACCCGCGTATGATAAGGCAGTGAAAAAGATCGACGGTATCGTTAAGAAATTAAACGCGCCGGCGAAAAAAGAAAAGCGCAGGGCCGCGAAAAAAACCAAACACAAAATCGAGTCAAATTTTACAAAGAAGGAATTCGAGGGGGCTGTAAAAAATGCAAAGAAATATATCAGGGCAGGCGATGTCATACAGGTCGTGTTGTCGCAGAGGTTTCACACTACCTTGAATTGCGATCCCCTGGATGTTTACAGGGAGTTGCGCTCGCTAAACCCTTCACCGTACATGTATTACCTGGATTTCGGGGATATAAAAATGGTGGGTTCTTCGCCCGAGCTTTTGGTCAGGTGCGAGAATGGCGTCGTGGAGACAAGGCCTATTGCAGGGACGCGGCCGAGAGGCAGGGACGCGGATGAAGACAAACGGCTCGAGCAGGAACTTTTGCGCGACGCGAAAGAGAGAGCAGAGCACGTGATGCTGGTGGACCTGGGGAGGAATGATATTGGCAGGGTATGCAAGCCTGGCAGCGTAAAGGTGTCCGAGTTTATGTTTGTTGAAAAATATTCGCATGTAATGCACATTGTGAGCAATTGCAAGGGGCGGCTGGCAAAGGATAAGAACCAGTACGATGTTTTAAGGGCAGCGTTTCCCGCAGGCACTGTTGCAGGCGCGCCAAAGATACGCGCCATGGAGATAATCGATGAACTGGAAAACACAAAGCGCGGGTCTTATGCAGGCGCAGTGGGATATTTCAGTTTTTCAGGCAACATGGACACGTGCATAAATATAAGGACCATACTCGTGAAAGGCAAGGACGCGTTTATACAGGCAGGCGCCGGCATCGTAGCTGACTCAGTGCCGTCAAGGGAATACCAGGAGACTGTGAATAAGGCAAAGGCAATGATCAGGGCTATTGAAATAGCGGAAGAGGGGCTCGAGCAATGATATTAATGATCGATAATTACGATTCCTTTACATACAATCTTGTCCAGTATCTTTCCGAGCTCGGCGAGAAATTGGTTGTGCACAGGAATGACAAGATTTCCATAAAAGAGATCGAGAAGTTAAGGCCCAGCCGCATTGTTATTTCTCCAGGGCCAGGCAGGCCGTGTGACGCCGGGATATCAAAGCAGGTCATAAAAAAGTTTAGCGGCAAGATCCCGATATTGGGCGTGTGCCTGGGACACCAGTGCATTGCAGAGGTGTTTGGCGCCAGGGTGGTGACAGCGCGCAGGTTGATGCATGGCAAGACCTCCATGATTTACCATAAAAAAAGCGGCTTATTCAAAGGCATTGCCAGTCCTTTTGAGGCAACGCGTTATCATTCGTTGATAGTGGAGCGCCGGAGATTGCCTAAAACGCTTCAGCTCACGGCGTGGACAAAAGAGGGCGAGATAATGGGATTAAAGCATAAAAAATTTCCGGTATGGGGCGTGCAGTTTCATCCGGAATCGATTTTAACAACAAACGGCAAGCGGCTTTTACGCAACTTCATCAAAGCCTAAGGGGCAGGGATATGATAAGAGAGGCTATTAGCAAAGTAGTGGATGGTTTTGATCTGGCGCGCGAAGAGATGATCGCGTGCATGAACGAGATAATGACTGGCGCTGCAACGCTGGCGCAGATCGCAAGTTTTCTTACTGCGCTGAGGATGAAGGGCGAGACAGTGGAGGAGATCACGGGCGCGGCAATGGTGATGCGCGAGAAGGCGACGAGGATCGAGGTGGGCGGAGGCACAGTGGTGGACACATGCGGCACAGGCGGGAGCGGGGCGAACACATTTAATGTGTCGACGGCCAGCGCGTTTGTGGTAAGCGGCGCCGGGTTAAAGGTGGCAAAGCATGGCAACAGGGCTGTTTCGAGTGAGTGCGGCAGCGCGGATGTCTTAAAAGCGCTCGGTGTTAATATCGATATCACGCCTGATAAGGTCAAGGAGTGCATTGAGAAGATCGGTATTGGATTTTTGTTCGCGCCTCTTTTTCACGGCGCGATGAAATACGCGATAGGTCCTCGTCGGGAAATAGGCATCAGGACGATCTTCAACGTGCTCGGCCCGCTTACGAATCCTGCTGGCGCGAGCTGTCAGGTCGTGGGTGTGTATCGCAGGGAGCTTACAGAGGTAATCGCAGATGTTTTGAAAAATCTCGGGACAAAGAGGGCGTTTGTGGTGCACGGCCTTGATTCGCTTGACGAGATTACAATTACTGACAGGACCAAGATCACGGAGTTGAAAAACAAAAAGACCAGGACCTTTTACATCAAGCCGCAGGATTTTAAAATAAAAAAGGCGCGGCTCGAAGATATAAGAGGCGGCAGTCCTGAGGAGAATGCAGGCATTGTAAAAGAGGTGTTAAGCGGGAAAAAAGGGCCGCGGCAGGATGTGGTAGTGCTGAATGCAGCGGCGGCATTAGTGGCAGGCGGCCTTGCCCCGGATTTTAAAAAAGGCGTTGATTTAGCGAGGGAGTCAATAGAATCTGGAAAGGCCATGGCTAAGCTGAAGGGGCTTATCGATTTTACCAGCAAATAAGGAAGGGGATAATGAAGGGGTTTTTGAATGAAGTCGTCAACGTGAAGAAGAAAGAGGTCGAGGCGCTGAAGGCGAGGACGCCTATAACGCATTTTGTCCACGCAAAACGGCTTCTTAAAGGTGTGAGAGCTTTTAAGGATGCGGTCTCGGCAGGCGGCCGAGTGAACCTCATCGCGGAAATAAAGAAAAAATCCCCTTCAAATAAAAAAGGGTTTTTGAAAAAGCTGAATGTCGCCAGCATTGCGAAGATATACGAGGAAAATGGCGCGAAGGCCATATCAGTCCTGACGGATAAAAAATATTTTGGGGGCGACGGCTTGCATATAGCTGAGGTGCGGCGCGTCGTGAACATCCCTGTTCTAAGAAAGGATTTTATTATAGATGAATACCAGATCTACGAATCCCGCTATTTAGGCGCGGACGCGATTCTTTTGATCGCGAGGATCCTCACGAAGCAACAGATACAAAGCTTCATGCATCTTGCAAAAAGAATCGGTATGGAATGCCTGGTGGAGGTCCACTGTGAAAAAGATCTGGAGAAGGCGCTTGTCGCAGGCGCGAAGATAATAGGCATTAACAATAGAGACCTGGACACTTTTAAGGTGAGTTTGGGAACGACATTCAAATTGGCTTCAAAAATGCCTGATCAGGTAATAAAGGTGAGCGAGAGCGGGATCGGCAGTAATGATGATATTGCGAGAATTAAAAATGCAGGCGTGAACGCGGTTTTAATAGGGACTTCATTATTGGGGTCCAAAGACATTGGTGCCAAAATAAAGGAAATAATGGGGGAGAATAAGGGATGATAAGGGTCAGGGTCAAGTTTTGCGGTATCACGTCAGCGGCTGACGCTGAGAAGGCGGTCGAAGCAGGCGCGGACGCGCTCGGTTTTGTATTTTTTAAAGAGAGCCCTCGCTACGTTACTCCGGAAGATGCCGAGAGGATAATAAGGGATTTGCCGCCTTTTATCAGCAAGGTGGGCATTTTTGTGAACGACGACCTTGCTTTTATTGAAGAGTGCGTGACAAGGCGCGGGCTTAATACTGTGCAGCTGCATGGAGATGAGGATACGAGATACTGCGTGGCGTTTAAAGATATGAAGCTCAAAGGCGTTAGTTTGATAAAGGCCATAAGGGTCAAGGACAGGGAGAGTCTTTCTCTGATAGAAGAATGCCCGGCAGACGCGTTTCTGCTGGACGCGTACAAGAGCAATGTCTATGGCGGCACAGGCAAGGGGTTTGACAGGACGCTCGCGATTGTGGCAGGGGAATACTGCAGACGCATTATCGTGGCCGGCGGGCTCACGCCTGACAACGTGTATGACCTTATAAAAGAGACCCGGCCGTACGCTGTAGATGTCTCGAGCGGCATAGAATCAAGTCCTGGCAGGAAAAACGTGGAACTGATGGAAGAATTTATGGGCGAGGTCAGGAGGACAGAGGAAGATTAGTGTTCAAGGCTAAGCCTTGAACAAGCTTGTTCAAGGCTTAGCCTTGAACACTATGAAGACGGGGTTAATTTACCATCCAATTTTTCTGCAGCATGATACAGGCGACCACCATCCGGAACGTGCCTCAAGATTACAGGCAATCCTTAGAAAATTAAAGAAGACAGGGCTTATTGACAAGCTGGACCTTGTTGAGCCAGGCGCAGCGCAGGTAGAAGATGTCGCGCTCGCGCACTCCAGAGATTATATAACAAGCGTGGAGGAAGCCTGCAAAAACGCGCCAGCTAATCTTGATCCAGATACTGTTGTTTCCCGCGATTCTTACAGGGCTGCGCTTTTTGCTGCCGGGGCTGTGGTAAAGGCAGCGGACCTTGTGATAAATGGCGAGGCCCGCAATGCGTTTTGCATGGTCAGGCCGCCAGGTCATCATGCAAGGACAGGGCAGGCAATGGGATTTTGTCTGTTCAATAATGTTGCTATTGGCGCGAAGTATGTTCAGAAAAGGTATGGCATAGGCCGAATAGCGATTATTGACTGGGACGTGCACCACGGCAATGGCACAGAGGAGATTTTTTATAAAGATCCGAGCGTTTTGTATATAAGTTTGCATCAATATCCCCATTACCCCGGCACAGGCAAAGCAGGAGATACGGGAGAGGACAGGGGCAAAGGTTTTAATTTAAACATCCCGATGCAGGCTTCTAGCGGCAATGACGAGTATATAAAGGTATTTAAGGATAAAGTTACGCCGAAACTTAAAGATTTTAATCCAGAGTTTGTGTTCATATCCGCAGGTTTTGATGGGCACAGGGATGATCCATTATCCTCCACAAATCTTACTGAAACCGGTTATCATGAAATGACTTGCATGATAAAGGAGCTCGCGCCTGGCCGACTGGTTTCAGTCCTCGAAGGCGGCTACAATCTCTTCAGTCTCGCAGATTCAGCACATTCCCACATCAGCGCCCTGACCTTGACAAACTGATTAAAATCATTATACTTCATTATACTATGACTTAATGGGTTATAAAGGAGCATACCGTGGCTAAAGCTAAGCAGGTTATGACTGTAAAAGATGTGGCAAGCTATCTTGATGTCCACCCTATGACTATATATAAATATGTCAAAGATGGCAGGATTCCAGCATTTAAGATAGGGGATAGTTGGAGAATACGAAAGGATTCCATGCAGAAGTGGATCAAGGAAAGCGAAGGAAAAAATGGAGGTAAATCATGAGACATATACTGATGATCACCATTTTACTCGCTGCTAGTTGCGGCAATGCGTTCGCGCTGGGCGGCGGAGGTTTCCGAAACGAGGTCGTGGATGCAGAAGCAGCCGGGAAAGGGTATAGCTTTGTGGCGCAGGCAGACAACCCTTCAGCAGTGCACTACAACCCTGCTGGCATGATACAGCTCGAAGGGCAGCAGGTATCTCTGGGCTACACAGCTGAAGGTCCGCGAAACGAATGCGATACCTCGCAGACAGGCGACACGGTCCAGATGGAAAAGGATACATTTTTCGTCCCGAACTTTTTCTTCGTGACAGAGCTTCCATGGGAAAATTTCAGATTCGGCCTGGGCGCCACTTCGCCCTACGGCCTTTCCACTGACTGGGCTGATGATAGTTTTTCCAGGAATGTCAGCACAGAGTCAAACCTTAAAATGTTTAACATCAATCCCAGCATTGCCTACAAGGTCAATGATTATTTATCCATGGGAGTCGGTGTGGATTATTTTATAGCTGAGATCTCAAAACACAAAAGGATCACACCTGGGCTTGGCGGTGGAGATTTTCACATGGCAGTCAAAGATGAAGGCTGGGGGTATAATATAGGTCTTTTAATAAAGCCGTTCGAAGGGCATCGGATAGGAATCTCCTATAGGAGCGAAATTGATTTAGAGTATGAAGGCACGGCAAACCTGGATAATCTAGCAACTGCGCCAATAAATTATGCTGCTATTTTTGGCGGCGCAAACTATTCAACTGCTTTAAAGTCAGACGGCACGATCCCGCGTTCTGTAGCAGTTGGCTATGCTTATCAGCCAAACGATAGACTGACCATTGAGGCAGATATTGAATGGACAGACTGGGCGTGCGTGGAGCAAGAGTTTTTAAGCTTTCCTGACGAAGGCGCTCCTCTCCGCCTTGCTGTATTAAACGACGGCAATCCTGTTTCCCGCGACTGGAACGATGTATTTGCTTACGGCATTGGCCTGGATTACAAATGGACAGAGGCAACAAACCTGAGGTGCGGGTTCTTCTATGTAGAAAAAACCATACCGTCAGCCAACCTGGACACAGCTCTGCCTGATTCTAATAAACACGGGGTAACGCTTGGCCTGGGCCATCAATTTTTAAAGGACGTAAAAATAGACATGGCCTACACCTTTATAAAACTCAGGGACAGGGATATTACGAATGACGTAGGACTCAATACGGGCAGCAACATCGACGGCACATACAAAGGGCATCTAAACATAGTCGCTGTGGAGTTTACCTATAAGTATTAAAAAATATGATACATACCGTTTTCTTACTACTTGCAAATATAAGGGATTTAGTAATCAGGTTTTTGCCTGGTTTTGCAGGCCGCCTGTTAGTCGGTAAGGGTGAGTTTGCATTTGTCGTTCATCCGCGTGATTTAAGCGATACGAAGAGAAAATATCCTTTTGCAAGATATCTGCCAAAAGCAGTAATAGAAGTCTGGAGCCGCTACCAGTGGCCCACAGTAGCGTCTAGAATAGAGGGATTAGTAACGCGTTCTGGCAGAAAGGTAAATGGCTGGGTCGTGATATGTCCCATGACGACAAAGCTTATGATTAAGAATAGAAACGTGGCAAGAAAAAGAGTTTTACAGACAGTTAGGCTTGCTGAGAAATTAGGAGCGAAGATCGTAGGACTCGGAGCTTTTACATCAATAGTTACTAGAGATGGGAGAACTTTGATAGGAAAGACAAGAGTCGGTATAACTTCCGGCAATGCCTACTCAGCAGCAGTAGCAATTGAGAATCTGGAGCGCCTAATGTCTTTAACAGGACGCGAGCTTAGAGAATCTACTTTAGCAGTTGTTGGAGGTGCAGGTTCTGTTGGCAGCGCATGTTCAAAGATATTAGCAAAAAAAGCAAAAAAATTAATCATAGTAGATAAGAATAAAAGGGAGTTAAAAGACCTCATGGATTACATAAATATTGACGGCGTAGTTAAAGGAAGAACAGATGTAGCATCTATAAAAGAAGCAGATGGAATAATAGTGGTTACTAATGCGCCAGGCGCAATTGTAAGGGCCAGCCATTTAAAAAGAGGCGCAGTTGTAGTAGATGCTGCTCAACCAAAGAATGTATCCAGGCATATTCCAGACCAGAGAGATGATGTTATAGTTGTAGAATCTGCAATAGTTAGAAGTAATGGTATAGAGTGTAATTTTGATTTTGGATTGAATTATGGCGAAGCCCTGGGATGCCTGGCAGAGGTGATACTTTTAGCATGGATGGAGCACAAAGGAAATTATTCTTTGGGAAAAGTGGATCTGGCACAAGTAGAGGAGGTTTCTAAATTGGCGAAAGAATTAGGATTTAAATCGGCCGATTTTAGAAATTCTTCCGGTAATATTAAAAAAGAACAGATATTAACCCTCAAAGACATTTCTACATAAAGGTAAATCGATGTTTAATTATTTTTCCATTCCAAATTTGATAAGCGTAGTTATTTGCTTTTCAATAGGTTGCCTTACATTATTAAATAATTCTAGAGCTAAATTGAATAGAGCTTATTTTACACAAGCCGTAGCAGTAACAATTTGGCAGCTTGGCACTTTTCTTCTTTTAAATTCAAAAGTTCTTGACAGGGTTGATTTTTGGTCAAGATTTACATATATTGGAGCTATTTTTATTCCTGTTACCACTTTTCATGTAAGTGTGGAGTTTTTACAAAAAGAAAAACTAAGGAGATTAGTTTTCTTAGGATATTTATTAGGCATATTTGTTTTTTTACCATTGAGCTGGACAAATTTATTTTTATCGGGGTCTTATCATTATTATTGGGGGCATTGGTTTAAAGCCGGTATTTTACACCCACTTTTTATTTTATTTTTTTCATTTTTTGCAATTTTTGCTTTTACTTCTCTTTATTTAAAATATAAAACTTCTCTTGGAATAGAGAAGAGTCGTGCAGCATATATTCTTGTTGGAACATTTATTGCCTATTTAGGAGCAGTTGACTTTTTGCCGGATTACGGCATACAGGTTTACCCATCTAGCACACTTGCTATATGCGTATACGCCTTAATAACTAGTTATGCAATAATAAAATATCGCATTTTAGATATAGAAATTGCTATAAAAAGAACTGTAATATTTGGCGGACTTTTTGCATTTGTTTCTTTTGTTTTGATAAGTTTTACGTATTTTCTACAAAATTTGCTTCATAATTTAGTTGGTGTTGGCCAGTGGCTGATATTGCTTTTCAGCGCACCTGTTATCATATTTACTTTAGACCCATTAAAAAGTTTTTTAACGCATATTACTGACAGATACTTATTTCAGAAAAAATATGATTATCAACAGACTTTAAAGGAAGCCAGTGAAGGTATGACTCTTGTGACAGATATGAAGAAATTATTAAATCTTATAGTCAGGATAGTTACTAGGAGTATAAGGGTTAAAAGCGCGGCTATTTTTCAATTTGACGAAACAAAAAATAAATATATTTTAAAGGTACGAAGAGGTGTAATTCGAAGACATTCTGGATATGCTATTGATGAAAATAACGTTTTAATCAAGTGGTTCAAGGAACACAAAGAGACTTTGCTCCTTGATGAAATAGAGGATTGGCTTAAGTCAGAGAAATTTTTATATAAGGAAGCAGGTTTAAGAGAAAGACTCGTTGCCATAAAAGAAGAGTTATTGAGCATGAATAGTGTGGTATGTGTGCCAAGTTTCATTAAAGGGTATTTGATTGGTTTTCTGATACTTGGCGAGAAGCTTTCAGGAGACGCATTTACACAGGAAGATATTAGGCTTTTATCTACATTGTCGAGTGAGGTAGCTATTGCGGTTGAAAATGCAAAGAATTTTATGGAAGTCGAAAAGCTTCGCGAAAAGGAAAGAGAAAGTTATATTCAAACAGTTCTTGCCCTTGCGCAGACTGTTGATGAAAAAGATTCTTACACGCATGGCCATTTGGAAGATGTGAGTTATTATGGGATTAAGGTTGCAGAAGAGCTGATAGAGTCTTCTGAGTTTAAGGCTGAGATAAATAAGGAGGAACTTGAGACCGCCCTGAAACTTCACGATATAGGAAAGATTGGCGTACCTGATGCGATTCTGAATAAAAATGGAAAGCTGACATCAGGGGAATGGGCTATTATGAAGCAACATTGCGAGATAGGAGCGAGGATTGTAGAGCCCATTGAAAAATTAAGAAACGTCGGTAATGTTATTAAACATCATCAGGAGAAATATGATGGAACCGGTTATCCCGACGGCCTTAAAGGCGAAGAGATTCCGCTCGAATCCCGCATTATTGCGGTTGTGGATTCTTATCACGCCATGACATCAGACAGGCCTTATAGAAAGGCATTATCTGAGGATGTTGCTATTAAAGAATTGAAGAATAATATAGGAAAGCAATTTGACCCTATAGTTGTGGCTGCTTTTATCAGAGCACGGGAGAAGGGTAAGATAGAGAAAATATAGTTATGAACAAGCATAAGTTATTATTAGTGAAACCAGCGCAGATGGTTGGAAGCAGGATAAGAAAACAATACAAGGCCTATTTTCCTAATATCACCCTTCCTACTTTGGCGGCCTATGTCCCTCATGAATTTGATATAGATATAATAGATGAGACGTTAGAAAATATAGATTTTTCAAAACAATATTCGATAATCGCTATTACAGCTCTTCAACAGAATATAGATAGGGGTGTATTGATAGCAAAATATTTTAAGAAGGCATGGAAGGATAAAGTTTTAATTGTTGGCGGTGGTATTAACTTTTCATTTATCATAGCGGAAGATTATTGCTTGACAAAAGAATATAAAGAAGAAATTCTAAAATATTTTGACCATATATTCATAGGCGAAGCAGATTATACATGGCCTCTTTTTCTGGAAGATTTTTTAAAAGGCGTTAAAAGAGAAAAAATAATACAATCAGAGAAAAGGCCCGATCTTAAAAATATACCTTTCCCACGAATAGATTTAATTAAATGGAAATTATATAGCAAGATGCCTTTGTATAAAACTAATTTTTTGGGTTTTCCTAAGTTTGGATATCTTGTTCCCGTTGAGACATCAAGGGGTTGTCCTCATGATTGCGCTTACTGCTGTGTTAGTAAATATTGGGGTAAACAAATTAGGTATAGACCGGCTGCAGAAGTAGTAAAACATATAAAAAAATTACCAAGAGATATGTTGTTAATTTTTACAGATGATAATATAGCATCGATCCCAAAATATACTAAGGAATTATTTCGATTAATGATTCGGGAAAAGGTAGAACAAAACTTTTTTGCCCAGTTTACATTTAGGAGTGCAGATGATGCAGAATTAATAGAACTGGCTGCAAAAGCTGGTTGCAAGAATGCTTATTTAGGCATGGAAAGTATTCAGCCGGAGTCTTTGGTTTCCGTAAATAAGTCATCCAATTTACCGGAAAGAGTTTACGATTTAATAAAAAACAATGAGTTAGATAAAGCAAAAGAATTTCTTAAAGCATATTACTCAGAGGTTTTTTCAAAATTTAAGAGTTGTGGCATACATCCTTTTCCAAGTGTTATTGTAGGGTTAAGCGGAGATAATGTTAAAAATATGTATGAAACGGTCAGATTTTTAGTTGATGAAGGAATCATGTTAATGACGCAATGGTTTTATACGCCATTTATTGGATCAAGGCACTTTAAAGATTTTGATAAGCATGAAATTATAAGATATAAAAAATTTGGAAGATTTGATGCGGGTTACCTTGTTTTTAATACAGCGTCTGTATTGGGGATTGTTAATAAAGACTTAGAAGTAGCTTTTTGGGATTCTTATAAAGAATTTTATTCTTTAAATAATATACTTAAGAGGATTTCAAAAAATAGAATGCCTTTTAAGGAAAAGGTAATGTTTTTTATAATAAATCTTTTTTATTATCAGGCTGTAGCACAGCGCATTGAGCCATTTACACTGTCATGGCGAACAAAGTGGGTTTGTGAAAATAGGCGGAATTTATGAAATACATAGTTCTTGTTGGGGATGGGATGGGTGATCGGCCGCTCGAGGAGCTGGGCGGGAAGACTCCGCTCGAGGTGGCGCGCATACCGAACATGAATTTTATTGCTGAGAAGGGCAGGGTCGGGCTCACGAATATGATACCGGCGCGCATGGCGCCTGCGAGTGACGTGGCGAACCTGTCTATTTTAGGATACAATCCGCGAAAATATTATACAGGGCGAGGGCCGCTCGAGGCAGCGAATATCGGCGTGGAGCTGGCAGAGGACGAGGTCGCGTTCAGGTGCAATCTCGTGACTGTAGCGGATGGCAGGATGGCGGATTATAGTGCGGGGCATATATCAAATGAAGAGGCGGCCAGGCTTATTGATGTATTGAATGTAAAGTTAGGCACAAAGGATGTGAAGTTTTACGCGGGCATGAGTTACAGGCATCTGATGGTGATAAAGTGTAGGGACAAGGATGAGCTTAAAGGATTTGTGAAGCTGAAGTGTACGCCGCCGCACGATATCCTTGGCAAAAAAATAAACGGGCATTTGCCGCGGAAGGGCGATTCTGCCGAGTATTTGAAGAGATTGATGGTTGAATCCAGGGATGCGCTCGCGGGCCACGAGGTGAACAGGGTTAGGGTTGATTTGAAAGAAAATCCAGCGAACATGATATGGCTGTGGGGGCAGGGCACCAGGCCGTCTATGCCGAAGTTTTCGGAATTGTACAAAGTGGAGGGGGCGATTATTTCGGCAGTGGATCTTATTAAAGGTATTGGCAAGACGATCGGGCTCAAGGTCGTGGATGTGCCTGGCGCGACCGGGTATTATGATACGAATTACAGGGGCAAGGCAGAGTATGCGCTGGAGTCGCTTAAAGACAGGGATTTTGTTTTTGTGCACGTGGAGGCGCCGGACGAGGCAGGGCATAATGGCGATTTGAAAGAAAAAATCGCGGCGATAGAGAAGTTTGACAAGTTAGTGGTCGGGACTGTGCTCGAGCGATTCAAGGGGTCGGGCGAGGAGTTCAGGATAGTGGTGCTGTCTGATCACGCGACGCCCCTGGCACTGCGCACGCACGCGCGGGACTACGTGTGTTTTGCGATGTACGGGACTGACATCGAGCAGGATGAGATATTGTATTTTAATGAGAAAGAGGCGAAGCTGAGTAAATTTCGCATTGACCGCGGCCACGAGATGATGGAGTTTTTCATAAGGTAGATTGCCCCTCACCCTAACCCTCTCCCCTCGCTGTAGGGCAGGTTTAAACCTGCCCTACAGCGAGGGGAGAGGGAATATGTGACTTGGGATAATGAATTCACTGACGATAGTTTTAGGTTCGATTATATTCCTCGGCGCGGGGTATTTTTTTTATGCGCGGCTGGTGGAGAAAATTTTTGAGGTAGACCCGTCGAATGTGACGCCTGCCAATGAGTTTTTCGACGGCGTGGATTATGTGCCTGCCAGGAACTGGTTAATCCTTTTCAGTCACCATTTTGCGAGTATTGCCGGCGCAGGGCCGATAGTAGGGCCTGTGATCGCGGTCGCGCTATGGGGGTGGTGGCCGGCGCTCGTGTGGATCGTGGTGGGCACGGTTTTTATGGGCGGGGTGCATGATTTCGCGTCGCTGATGATTTCCGTGCGGCACGGCGGCAGGTCGATCGCGGATGTGGCGGAGAGTGTGATCTCGCGGCGCGCGAAACTGATTTTTCTGGGATTCGTGTGGCTGGCGCTGATCCTGGTGATCGCGGTGTTCGCGGCGGTGTGTGCAAAGACATTGACGACTGAGCCAAAGACAGTGGTGCCGTGCTTCGGGCTGGTCGGCGTGGCGCTTCTGGTCGGTTTTGTTTTGCACAGGTTGAGGTTTAGTATACTTCTAGCGACAGTGATCGGGCTGACGCTTCTTCTAGCGTGTATTTTTTTAGGCGAGATGTTTCCTGTTGAGTTTGCGGGCAATGGGTACGCGGTGTGGATAATTGTTTTATTGGCATACGCGTTTATCGCTTCAGTGACGCCGGTGCATGTCTTGCTGCAGCCGCGCGATTATATAGCGAGCTTTCTTTTGTATTTTGGGATTGCGGCCGGGGTGCTGGGTATTGTGGTGTCGCGGCCTGTGATGGATGTGGCAGGGTTTGGGGGATGGAGGCCGGCGGGCGGAGGCGGCTGGCTGTGGCCAATGCTTTTCGTGACTGTGGCGTGCGGCGCGAACTCAGGGTTTCACGCGCTGGTTTCGAGCGGCACCACGTCGAAGCAGCTGGCGAGCGAGCGCGATGCGAAGCGCATCGGGTACGGCGGCATGGTACTCGAGGCAGTGCTGGCTGTGCTCGCGCTGGTGGCAGTGAGCGCGGGACTGGGCGCGGCCGGGCTGGAGGCGGCGCTGGCAAAGGGCGGGTCCGGGCCCATAGGCGCGTTCGGCGCAGGGTATGGCGCGTTGACGCGATCGATTCTTTTTGGCAAAGGCAGTATGATCGCGGTGCTGATACTCAACG
The DNA here is from genome assembly GCA_018902915.1 of Candidatus Omnitrophota bacterium. Taxonomy (GTDB): domain Bacteria; phylum Omnitrophota; class Gorgyraeia; order Gorgyraeales; family Gorgyraeaceae; genus JAHIPS01. The sequence goes on from JAHIPS010000066.1 coordinate 39,335, forward strand.
CCTTTATTTTGACCACATTGGATACAGCCACGAGGATATGCAGGTATTTATCAGAGGAACTTTTTAAAATTAAGAATAGATTCTTTTCGACATTTGTGGTAGTATTTATAAGCGGCGCACTGGCGCTGAGCGGCAAGTGGAGCGAGATCTGGCCGATGTTCGGGGCCTCGAACCAGTTGGTCGCGGCGCTGACTTTTGTCGTGGTGTCGAGCTGGCTTTTGTGCAGGGGCAAGAGTTTGAAATTTACTTTTCTGCCAGCTATATTTATGCTAATAACATCTATAGGCGCGCTTTTGTACCAGATTGCGGGTTTTGTGAGGGATAAGGAAGTAGTGCTGGCATTGGTTTCAATCGCGCTAATGGTCATGGCCGGCATAATGGTGGCGGATGTTTTGTCAGCGGTGAAGAAACGAAGACGGATTGGATTGATATGAAGAATTCTTTGATTGTTCAAAAATACGGCGGCAGTTCAGTGGCGAATATTGACAGGATAAAAGCTGTGGCAAAGAGGATCGTCAAGTACAGGCGCAAGGGGCACAGCCTCGTGGTCGTCGTGTCTGCGCTCGGCGACACAACTGACGAACTCATGGAACTTGCGCATAAACTCACGCCAGTGCCGAGCGAGCGCGAGACCGACATGTTGATATCGACGGGCGAGCAAGTGTCAGTGGCGCTTCTGGCGATGGCACTGCACGGGATGGGCTGCGACGCGATCTCGTTTACTGGCGCGCAGGTGGGCATTGTCACGGACGGCAGCCACACCAAGGCGCGCATAATGGATGTGAGCGCGCACAGGATACGGCAGGCGCTGAGGCGCGGCCGCGTGGTCATCGTGGCGGGCTTTCAGGGCATCAACGCTGACCAGGAGATAACGACGCTGGGCCGCGGCGGCTCAGATATAACCGCGGTGGCGCTGGCAAAGACGCTGGGCGCGCGGGAGTGCGAGATCTATACTGACGTGGACGGCGTGTACACGGCTGACCCGCGCATCGTGAGAGACGCGCGCAAGCTCTCGCGCATCAGCTACGAGGAGATGCTGGAGCTGGCGTCGCTGGGCGCGCAGGTGATGCAGGCACGGTCTATGGAGGTGGCGAAGAAATTTTCAGTCCCATTACATATACGTTCGAGTTTTAACAATAAAAAAGGTACTATTATTTCCGAGGAGGTTAAGGCAATGGAAGAGGTCCTTGTTAGCGGTGTTACTGTAAATAAAGGCGAGGCAAAGGTCACTGTGTGCGACGTTCCTGACAATCCGGGCATAGCAGCTGTGATATTTAAGGACCTGGCAATAGCAGACATAAACGTCGACATGATAATCCAGAATATATCAAGGACAGGCTACACAGATGTTTCTTTTACCGTGCCTGTGGCAGAATTGAACAAGACAAAGCAAGTCGTGGCAAAGATAGTTAAAAATATAAAGGCAAAGGGCGCTATATACAATAAAGATATCGCAAAGGTTTCCATAGTGGGCGTTGGCATGAAGAGCCACTCTGGCGTGGCAGCAAAGATGTTTGACACGCTCGCATCCAAAAAGATCAACATAAATATGATATCAACGTCCGAGATAAAAATATCGTGCGTGATAAACAAGAAGCACGCGAAGATAGCGGTTCGCGCGATTCACAAGGCATTCGGTTTGGGAAGTAAAAAGTAATACAGTGCCTTTGTTCAAGGCTTAGCCTTGAACAGGCCTGTTCAAGGCTAAGCCTTGAACAAAGGAGATAGTATGCAGCAGGTTAAGTTGTATGATACGACATTGAGGGACGGTTCGCAGGGAGAGGGGATCTCTTTTTCTGTGAATGACAAGATCAGGATCGCTAAAAAATTAGACTATTTAGGCGTGCACTATATAGAAGGCGGGTGGCCTGGCTCAAATCCAAAGGACATGGGGTTTTTCAAGGAGGCCAGGAATATTAGATTTAAACATGCCGAGGTCGTGGGATTTGGTAGCACTAAAAGGGCAAAGATGAGCCCTGCAAAGGACACTAACCTGAAGGCGCTTTTAAGAGCAGGCACGAAGACAGTGGCGATTTTTGGCAAGTCATGGGATCTGCACGCCACAGGCGTGTTAGGGGTGTCGCTGCAGGAAAACCTAAGCATGATCAACGAGACCGTGGAGTATTTAAAGTCTAAGAAGTTGAATGTCCTGTATGACGCCGAGCATTTCTTCGACGGCTACTGCCGCAACCGCGACTACGCGCTCGAGACGCTGCGTGCCGCGGTGCGGGCCGGGTGCGACGCGATCGTCCTGTGCGACACGAACGGCGGCATGATCACGAGCGAGCTCGGCACTATCGTGCGCGCGATCACGGCCGAGTTTGGCAATACCGAGCTCGGCATCCACACGCACAACGACAGCGGTATGGCAGTCGCGAACACCGTCGCTGCAGTGGACGCGGGGTGCAGCATGGTGCAGGGCACGATCAACGGCTACGGCGAGCGCTGCGGCAACGCGGACCTCTGCGTGGTCATCCCGAATTTGCAATTAAAGATGGGCCGCAAATGCCTGTCCGACGCCAAATTAAAGGAATTGACAGAGGTCTCGCACTACGTGAGCGAGGTCGCGAACATGAGACACAGGGACGGCCAGCCATTCGTGGGCAGGAGCGCGTTCGCGCATAAAGGCGGCGTGCACGTTAACGCTGTCATGAAAAACCCAGAGACATACGAGCACGTGAAACCAGATGTTGTCGGAAACCACAGAAGGATCCTCGTGTCTGAACTTTCAGGCAAGACCAGCATTATTTTAAAGGCAAAGGAAATGGAGCTGGACCTTTCAAAGGATGATCCCAAGACGAGAAAGATCTTGAAGCTGGTGCAGAATCTCGAGAGTCAGGGTTATTATTTCGAGGCAGCAGACGGCTCGTTCGAGCTTTTGATGAAAAAGGCGCTGAAAAAACACAAGCCGTTTTTCACGCTCGAGGGCTTTAATGTAAATATTGAAAAGCGGGAAAACAATACGCTTGTGTCAGAGGCCACTATAAAGGTAAAAGTGAACCGCAAAGAGGAACACACGGTTGCAGAGGGCGATGGCCCTGTGAACGCGCTGGACAACGCGCTGCGAAAGGCATTGAATAAATTTTATCCAACGCTCGCGAAGATGCACCTGTCTGATTTCAAGGTCAGGGTGCTGGATGAAAAGGCAGGCACTGCAGGAAAGGTGCGCGTACTTATCCAGTCGCAGGACGAGCGCTCGTCATGGGGCACAGTCGGCGTGTCCAAGAATATCATCGAGGCGAGCTGGCAGGCGCTCGTTGACAGCGTGGAGTATAAGCTATTAAAGGACAAAACCAAATAATCCCAGTGAAAGATATCCCGTCCAGATATAATCCGCAAGAAGTAGAGAAAAAAATATACAGACGATGGCAGGATGAAGGTCTGTTTGGCGCTGAGGCGTCAAGCAGGAAAAAACCTTTTACAATCGTGATCCCGCCGCCGAATGTCACGGGTATACTCCACATGGGCCATGCCCTGAATAACACTCTGCAGGATATCCTGATTCGCTGGAAAAGGATGCAGGGATTCGCGAGCCTGTGGGTGCCTGGCACTGACCACGCGGGAATCGCCACGCAGAACGTGGTGGAGAAAAAGCTGGCAACCTCAGGCAAGTCGCGCGATGATCTGGGCCGCGAGAAATTTATCGACGAGGTCTGGAAGTGGCGCGAAGAGTATGGTTCGACCATAATCGAGCAGCTCAAGCGCCTGGGCTCGTCGTGCGACTGGCAGAGAACGCGCTTCACAATGGATGAAGGGCTTTCGCAGGCAGTGCTCGAGGCATTTATAAAGCTGCATAAAAAAGGATTGATCTACAGGGGGAATTATATAATCAATTGGTGCCCGAGGTGCCACACAGCACTTTCTGACGAGGAAGCGCCGCACGTGGATACCGAGGGGAAATTGTACTATATAAAATATCCGCTTAAAGAAGGTGAAGAGTGCAGGGTGAAGGGTGAAGGCGTTGTGGTGGCGACGACAAGGCCTGAGACAATGCTGGGCGATGTCGCTGTCGCAGTAAATCCAAAGGACAAGCGCTACAAAAAGCTCGTCGGTAAAACATTGATCCTGCCAATAATCGGCCGCGAGATAGAGATTGTCGCGGATAGTTTTGTGGACAGAGAATTTGGCACAGGCGCTGTCAAGGTCACGCCTGCGCACGACCCGAATGATTTTGAAATGGGCAAGCGTCACTCACTCGACCCTGTTTTAGTAATGAACTCTGACGCTACAATGAACGAGAATGCAGGCGCGTACAAGGGCATGGATAGATTTGAGGCAAGGGCCGGCATTTTAAAAGAGCTGGAAGAAAAGGGCTTGCTTGTCAAGACAGAGAAACATCAGCACGCTGTGGGCCATTGTTACAGGTGTCACACTGCTGTTGAGCCATATCTTTCGCTCCAGTGGTTTGTAAACATGAAGGAGTTGGCAAAACCCGCGATCGAGGCGGTAAAAAAAGGAAAAATAAAATTTACGCCAAAGAGATGGACAAAGGTGTATCTCAACTGGATGGAGAACATCCGCGACTGGTGTATTTCGCGCCAGATCTGGTGGGGGCATCGAATTCCGGTCTATTATTGCGAAATATGCAAAGAGGTCATTGTGGCAAAAGTAAAACCAGAGACGTGTCCTGAGTGCGGCTCGACCAGGATCAGGCAGGACGAGGATGTTTTGGATACGTGGTTCTCGTCGTGGCTGTGGCCGTTTTCAACGCTCGGGTGGCCGGAGAAGACAAAAGACCTGGAATATTTTTACCCGACAGATGTTTTGGTCACAGCGCCTGAGATATTATTTTTCTGGGTCGCCCGCATGATAATGGCGGGCCTGGAGTTTACAGGCGAGATCCCTTTCAGCGATGTGTATCTCCACGGCACGGTCAGGGACCTCACAGGAAAAAAGATGTCAAAGTCGCTCGGCAATATCATTGACCCGCTCGATATAATAAATGAATTTGGCGCAGACGCGCTGCGTTACAGCATGATCGTTATTACGGCCACGGGCCAGGACGTGTTTCTTTCCAAGGAAAAATTCGAGATCGGCAGGAATTTTGCCAACAAGATCTGGAACGCGTCGCGGTTTGTGCTCATGAATGTTCAAGGCTTAGCCTTGAACAAAAGATGTTCAAGGCTAAGCCTTGAACATTTGGCGGACGAGTGGATATTGAGCAGGCTCAATAGGGCTGTGGAAGCAGTAACAAAATCGCTCGGCCAATACAGGTTTAACGAGGCAGAGGCGCTCGTGTATGACTTTTTCTGGCATGACTTTTGCGACTGGTACGTGGAGATGGTCAAGCCAGAGATAGCAGGGGGTGTCAAGGGACAGGTTTTGCTGGATGTCCTGGAGAGCTCATTGAAACTTTTGCATCCGTTCATGCCGTTTGTGACCGAGGCAGTGTGGCAAAATATCGACGAGAGACACAGCATAATGCAGGAGGCATGGCCAAGGCCGGATAAGAAACTGGTAAAAAAAGATATAGAGGAGCGCGTAGAGACAATAAAATCAATTATTGTGAGTATAAGAAATATCCGGGCTGACATGAATATCCCGCATTCTAAAAGACTCGTGGTGTATCTCGTGCCTTTGAAAAAGGCAAGCGAGGCCAAGCTGAAAGGCGGGATCGATTATATTAAGAATCTTGCTCGGCTGGACGAGCTTGTAATTGATAAAGACATGAAAAGGCCTGAGGCGTGCGCTACAGCAGTGCTCGAGGATTTTAATATATTTATTCCTTTAAAGGGCGTTATTGATATTGACGCGGAACGCTCGCGGCTCACAAAAAAAATGCAGGATGCCAAGGCGCAGCTGAGCTTTAGCGACAGGCGGCTGAAGGACAAGAATTTCACAGCCAGGGCGCCTGAGAAAATAGTGGCGCAGGAAAAAGACAAGGCTGAAAAACTGGGTGAGCAGATAACCCGCCTAAAATCCACCCTAAACACCCTTATTTGACAAGCGGATTTGTCAGATAAGCGGGCTGGAGTAAGACATGAAGCTGGTCAAAGAAAAGGTGCTCCCAATAATAATGAGCGCGCTGGCTGAGGACATTGGCAGCGGAGACATCACGAGCGCGGTCGTGTTTGAAAAAGACGTGATTGTTATGGCTGATGTTTTTGCAAAAGAGGCTTGCGTGGTCGCCGGGCTCGATGTCGCGAAGTGGGTCTTTAACACGCTTGATGAGAGGGTGATCTTCAGACCGCTCGCTAATGACGGCGACAGCGTAAATAAGGGCAAGAAGATCATCTCGCTCAAGGGTTCGGCAAGAAATATCCTGACGTGCGAGAGGACCGCGTTGAATTTTTTGGGAAAAATTTCAGGCGTGGCCACGCTGACGAGCAGGTTTGTGGAAAAGACAAAGGGGTCAAAGGCGCGGATATATGACACAAGGAAGACCACGCCAGGCATGAGGGTTTTGGAAAAATACGCTGTGAGAATGGGCGGCGGCCAGAATCACAGGACAGGATTGTGGGATCAGGTTTTAATTAAAGATAATCATCTTGCCATGACCAGCATTAAAACCGCGGTTGTAACAGCGAAAAATCATCATTACAAAAACATTGAGGTGGAAGTTGATGATTTGAAAAAATTCAAAGAGGCGCTGGACGCGGGCGCTGATATTATAATGCTGGACAATATGAAGATAGAGGATGTGAGAAAGGCAGTGAGGATTAGAGGCAGGAAAAAGGCGGCGCTGGAGGTTTCGGGCGGCGTTGGTCTGGACAATGTAGCGAGGATCGCAAGAACAGGTGTTGACAGGATTTCCATAGGCTCTCTTACCCACTCAGCTCCATCAATTGACTTTTCTTTGGAGATTTGTAAGTAGAATTGCATATGTCATTGCGAGCGAAGCGAAGCAATCTTTCTAGATCGAGATTGCTTCGTCGTTTCGCTCCTCGCAATGACACTCTTATCATACTATGTCGGAATTTAAATTAGTAAGCGAATTCAGGCCGCAGGGGGACCAGCCGCAGGCGATCGAGAAGATCGCGCAGGGTTTGCGCAAGGGGTTTAAGTCGCAGACGCTACTGGGCGTGACCGGAAGCGGCAAGACATTTACAATGGCGAACGTGATTGCGCAGGTGCAAAAGCCCACGCTCGTGATCTCGCACAACAAGACCCTGGCCGCGCAGCTCTATTCTGAATTCAAGGAATTTTTCCCGCACAACGCAGTGGAATATTTTGTCAGCTACTACGACTACTACCAGCCAGAGGCGTACGTCCCGCAGACTGATACCTATATAGAGAAGGACGCTGCGATCAATGATAATATCGACAGGCTCCGGCTCTCGGCAACGAGCGCGCTCATGTCAAGGCGCGACGTCATAATAGTGGCGAGCGTGTCGTGCATATACGGCCTGGGTTCGCCGAGCGATTACCAGGAGCTTTTGCTGTTCCTGGAAAAAGGGCAGTCAATAAAGAGAAGCGAGATCCTGGCGCGGCTCGTGAACATCCACTACTCGAGGAATGACGTGGATTTCAAAAGGGGGTGTTTCAGGGTCAGGGGCGATATTGTCGAGATATTTCCCGCGTATAAAGAGACAGCGTTCAGGGTGTATTCTTTTGGCGACAATGTCGAGAAGATCTGCGAGATCCACGCGCTGAC
>JAHIPS010000067.1 GCA_018902915.1 Candidatus Omnitrophota bacterium
AACAAATTTTGAAAAATATCGCATGTGGATAAAAGCTGGAAATGCGCCTGATATAAAGGCATTTGTATCCGTTCATTCTGAAGTTAATATTCACCGATTTAAATGCGTATACCTTAAGAAGAAAGGTGATGTTTCAGGCGGCCGGCTTGTGCGTAGCTACGAAGAAGTTATAACCGAAAATGAATTACTTTCATTATTGAAGGATGATGGTGACGTGATTCGCGTTGAATGGGTGACTACCATGACAAAGAGTCCGAAATCAACAAAAGCAATTGTGGCAAAATTGGATTTTCAGACTTCCTGGAAAGGCCAGACACCTATTACTGTCTGGATTGCCAAAGGACACAGGATCGATGGGGTTTCTGCCCTTGTGCGTCTTAGAGACCTAAGGCAGAAGGATTATGAACGCTATAAGGGTGAGATGAAAAATAGAGAAAGTGCTATGCGTTTTTCTGATTGGTTACAGTTTCACGAAGGCCTCGAAAGAGATGAATATATCCTGATCTGTCAGGAAGACGGGACATTAGCAGGTTCTTATCGAGCAGGTTCGTATCGATCAACCAGGCCAAGACCTGATGAGATAATCGTTATGGCAGGCAAAAACGCTATCCTAATCGGATTAAAACCTTCGTCCGTTGCTATCTTGAAAAAAGAGCCATATCAAGATATGCCTGCTCATATAACGTCTCTTAGTGATTACATAGTAAAAAAAGAATTGAATCTACCTGTTCCTACAAGTGACAGACAAGATGCATCTGGTGATATTTATCTTCGGATGGATACATTGTTGAAGAATATAAGTGCATTAGGAGGAAAGGATGGTCAGTTTAGATATGAATTAGATATACTCTATAAGATTGTCAATGAATATACCAGTATGCTTATAAATAGAAATTATAGTAAATCCGCTCGTGCAAATCTAGTCAATTTAGTTCAAGACTTGAATAAGGATGGTTTTGGTATGCTAGCTGACAGGATCTGGGACAGTGACAAGATGCATCACGGAAGTGTGTGTGTTTCTATTATCATAAATTCCATAAGGACCAATGATATAAAGGCGTCTGAGTGGCTCACAGAATCTTTAGGTAATTTTTTAAATTTATTACCCCGAAAGATGCGCCATGACACAATAAATAACCTGAATGCATTCTATTTTGAATCTATGATAAGAGACAAAGGCTTCATCCATGAATTTACAAATAAGAAGAAGAGGATGTTTAAGCAGTGGTTACCAGCGCCAAAAGAAGAATCACACAGTGGCCGCTTTTCTGATAAAGAACCTATGGGCAGTAACGCTGCTGTATCCTGGATAAATATTATTGCAGGAGCTTTATTCGTAGCTATTTTATTTATTCCACGACTATTTGGCATTGATATATTCGGGATTGATACCGTGAGTATAGTCAGTCAGAAGATAGATATAATAAGCGCTATCTACTTTACCTCTTTCTTGGTCATACATGAATTGTCTCACTGGTTACAGACCTGTTTTAAAAAATTCTTTCTAAAGAAGCTTTTTACAAAAGAGGGCATATCCATTCCTGGTTCAAAGCCCTGGCCAGGTATTTTAGCAAGCTCTACATTAGCTCTTATATCGCTAGCACTACTACTAATCCTTCCTCAATATTCACTCTATCTCATCCCTGCAATTATAATAAATACAATATTTGCACTGTCTAAAGCAGATATTAAAGGTGCCCTGAAGACCTTGCCGGTCCGAATGCGTGTCGGCCTTGCCCCCGATGATGCCCACGATGCCCCAGCCTACTTTGACGGCCTGAGCTCCGATGAGATCGGAGAGGATACAAGGCTTGCTTCAAATTCTAATGTACAAGTTCGGCCATTATATATGCTCTTCAGGCAGATCAATGGCCTTATGCTCATACCCATGCTGAGAACCTTGGTTAAAGAGTGTATGGAGAAGAACGCACTTGAAGAGCTCTTTGGAACACAGGATAAACCAAGGCCTGTAACTGCTGGTGATATTTCGAAGAGACTGAAGCGAAAAGGTTACAGAAAATCGCTATTCAGGATACTTACAATTAAGACCATGTTCAGGGCCCTTTTATCACCTTGGTTGCACAAGGACCCAGAAGAAAATGTAGGCAATATCACTAATGCCATGCGTCTATTTGTAATACAGGGGTGGATGAAGATGCAAAAGAAGGAAAATGGCAAGGTAGATTTCCAGTTCACAGAACTTGGATGGGAAGCAGTAATGCTAGCGAGGTATGGCTATTTTGACGAGGCCTGTGTTGCAATCAGACATCTGAAAAACTTCCCTGTTTATTTCCGCGGACCACCGCGTTGGGGGTGGCAAAAGAAGCGGCGTCAAAAGGCCCTGGAAGAATATAAGGCGCTTGTTGAAAAAAGTAGGGTTGACTGGGGCATAGTCGCACTAAAGTATGATAATAAGATAGCTAAGCGTGTAAAGAGACAGAGCCGCGAGCACCTGGATGGCATGCTCATGACATCCACGATGGTAAGTCTTGGCATGCCATTGTACAAGAGAAAAGGAGAAGTAATTGAAAAAGTCGGGCCTTCTATTTTTGAGTTATTTGACAAAGAAACTAATACGCTTGACCTCGGTACCCTCGATCCAAGGCAGTATCATCTAGAATTTCTAAACCAGGCATTTAATCTCCTCGAACTTAAGAAAGTAATTACCCGCCAAGGAAAAAATAAGGCAATTATAAAGCTGACAGAGTTAGGTTATAAGCTAAAGGAGCTTAATGGAAGCTACTGGGTGACAGATGCATACTTGAAACTGTTTGAAATGAACGACGAACTCCTTTTTGGTAACCCTGTTCTACTCAATGTAGATAAAGATGAACATATGCAAACCAATCCCTTCTATGAGTTCGTGAACGAACTCTTCGATAACCCTGTGTTGTCTTTTGACAAGAGGATGCAGGATATAGCAGGAAGCAAGCTCGCACATGCGACATACCTTCGTGCCATCATCAAGTTGCTTATGGGTAAATCTAAGAAGGTTGAAGAAGCCCAGGACCAGGCTATTAGCGTGTTCAAGAAACCAGCAGAGGCCCAGCCAGTCGGTCTTATAGACATAGGCGGCGGTACCGGAGAACATGCAGTAGAGGCTGCTGAATCTCTAGTTGAGTTTATCCTTACTGAGACAGATCGTGACTTGAGAGAATATCCACTTGTGGTAATCGTGGCTGATTTCAATAGGTCTGCCATACGCAGGGCAAAGGCTGTGTTGAACGAATTTAAAGAGAGTTTAAAGGGAGAAGAATTCAAGGCACGACTAAATAAGAGACTTGAACAACTCAAGAGCGAGAATGAGAATTCTAAAGAGTTTAAGCGGCTAAAACATACTATTGAGAAGCTGGATGAAGTGATTGAGCAGGGTCTGGTAGTAAAGGCCTTACGCGCTGATGTCACAGATCAGGACAAATTAGATCGTGATATCAAGAAGTTTATCAGAAGCCATGTCCAGAAGAACAAGATTCTATCAATTGCCTTTGAGAAAGCAGGATTAGTTGATTTTGTAACGCTGAGGATGTTTTTGGATGAAGAGCGTAGCCTGCGCATTCAGACACCTGATAGGGCAATGGAGATTATTCGGAAGAGCGTGAAAAAGGTGGACCGTAGACTATTATTTAGAGTGTTACAGAACGAGTTTGATGGAGAAATTTTAGGAAATGAGGCTTTGCCAAAGACAGAGGATGAGTTCATGGAGTGGGATGAGGGGCGTGTCGTGGATCTTATTGTAAACCAGTTTACTATTCCCCAGGCCTATCGTGGCAGGTCCATCCCTGCCATTGTCGCAGTTGCAGATTACATAGACTTCCTGAAACGTAGCAGTAGATTTGCAACCCTCCATCCCGATATCGTAGTAGAGCAGCATCCGCCAAGAAGACTCACGCCTGCGTTCCAGGAGAAACTTCAGGCTGTGCCAGAGGACCCTAATGAGGCTACTGTTCAAGATAAAATCCTTTCACAAGCCTACTGGACGACCCAATCTTTCTCGCATCAGTACCTGATACCGTACCAGGAGCATCTCCTGGCAATAGTTTTGGCTGGTTTAGAACATGAAGTACTTGAGGTTCATCCTCGCAAGGATACTGGCCTGCCTACAGGTATAAGGACTATTGCATATCGAAGGCCATCCGGTGTCTCCTCTCCAAAGACTTTAAAGAGGGACTTAGGCACATTTATGCCGAAGTTAAAGTTAAGGAAAAGATTACCCATTGATGAAAGAATAAGAAAGTTATACACAGAAAATAAATTAGGTAGATTTAAGATTAGTAACGAAGAAAGGGATAGCTTTTTATATTTACTTACCCATGCTGATAGGGCAGCTTTTTATTTTGTATTGCTTGGTAAGCGATTTGGGCTCGAGAAAGACGAGATAAGGAGTGGATATTTGGCGGCCTTAATTAAGGACATTGGAAAGAGGCAGAATTCAGAAATACTAAAGCTTGCGAATCTTAAAAAACTTACTAAAGAACAATACGAAAACGTTGTAAGGCATGGTGAACTTTCTTTAAGGATCGCTAGAGACGAAGGGATACCTCTTCCATTAGAGGCCCAAAAGGCAATTTTATATCATCATCATTTTAAAGATATAGATAACGACCCTGATTTAGGAGACCAGGCCTTACGGCAGAAGGTTAAAAAGATTACTCAACTGCTCATTGTGGCCAGCCATTTTGACCTTGAGCGCCCTTATCTAAAAGGATTTGTCCCCAGTATTGAAAGGATATCCAAAGAGATTGAGAAGAAATATAAACAAGGTATCCTGGATAAAGCATTATATGACGAGATTTGCAGTATTCTTAAAAGGGCAAGAGGCATTCTTAGAAAAGGGAAGAAGAAAAACCAGGAGATTGCTATTTATGATGCCTTAGTTAGGGCGCTTCGTGAAAGACCTCAAGTTACAGAAAAGGCCATTTCAGAAAAACCTTTCATTCAAAAAAAGGAAATTTTAAAGGCAATTTTAGAAGCAGTACAAAAAGAAGGGCCAATCAATGACGCTTATATCCTTCACTTTGTCTATAAAGAATTAGGCCTGACCGGGAAGGACCGTAATAAGCGTTTAAGAAAAATGATATTAGATCAAATAGATATACTTTTAAATGATGGGGAAATAACGGTTGTCCATACCATGGCAAAAGATAAAGACAGGCTTTTTGTGAGGCCAGATAAATTAAGGCAGCTTTTGGCTGATGGAGGAGCGGTAAGGATCATTAGAGATGATGAGGTGGAAAGGAAGGTAATGGTTACTGATAAAGTTAGAGAATTTCTGAGTAATATGACGAAGGAAGTATTTGATGAATCTGGCCAGAAGACATATTACTCACTTAAGATATACAACCAGAAAGCAGCTCAGGGTCAAATCGAGTTTATTAAAGGCAGGAAAGGAGAGGATATAGCTTACCTATCTTCTGCAATCCGTAAGCTTTTCAGAATGAATGAAATTGAAACAGGCCTGACTGATATAGATAAAACCAGCAAGTTGATTCGGTTTTTAAGACAAGATAGAGATAGATATCGAATCTCAATCTGTAATAAGGAATTTATTAGCTTAGAAACTAGATATAGAGAACATTATAAACCAAGACCAAATGAGGGGCAGGTAGTTTTAATACGCGATGCATATAAATTAGCAAGATCTATCTATGATGAAAAGACATTTGAGGTCTCAGGAGAGTTGTATTTAGAGCACACTCTTAATGTTGCAAAAGGGGCTATGGATGGACATACGGTTGCAGCCGCGTTTTTACATAAAGTTCCTCAAGGCCAAAGAGAAGTTATAAAGAAAATCAAAGGTGGTAAAAGGATTATAGAGATATTAAAGAAATACGATCGAGCAAGTAATATGCCTTATTATCCACCATCGCCCAAGGAATTGAAGGCTACCTATACTATTCAGAATTACATAGAAGAGATTATTCAACTAGCTGAAGAGCCGGAAATCATGTCATTGGTTTTAGCTGATATGCAGGCTGTGACAAATGCAATAAGTGCCTTACCAGAAGATCTATATCGTCAGATATTGGAGATATATGCGCCTGTTGCTGAAAGTTTTGGGATAGAGACAATAGCCGTAGAATTTAAAGATAGGGCATTTAGGTTAAATCAACCTGAAGAGTATAAAAGGGTTAGAGAAAAGATGGAAGAGGTTTTAACTGGATTATCTGGATCTAAGGAGCCATTATCGCTTGAGGATGCGAAGATTTATTTAAAGAAAAAAAGAAGAGAAATTCATCGGATACTTAAGGATGCCAAATGCGATGTTGATGTATATACTAGAGTAAAGACACCATTTTCTGTAGCGAATAAGCTAAAAAGACAAGGGATCAAGGTGGAAGATATGCGTGCCGAAGATGTACTTGACCTATTAGGCATTAAGATTGTATTTAAATATGATTCAGAAGAAAAAGAAAGAAGGGAAGATAAAAAATGGCTAACTTCTGATATAACAGAATATCTTAAAGGAGAGACTGGCGAGATATTGGATGAGTTAAAATTAATAAAGGGCGAGTATGGAAATTATGAGAGATTAGGGGTGCATGTAAAGGGAGATGATGGATTTATAATCTCATTACATGGAGTAAACCAGTCTCAATATAGAGAAGAAAGAAGCGGCGTAGCTGCCCATTGGCAGTATAAGCTAAGTAAATACTTAGGAAGGTATTCTCAGCAATTTCGAAAGGAGGGGATAAAGTTAACTGGAGATTTCTTACATGATTTTCGCGCCAAATTAGATACTTTAAAAGATTGGATTTACATCAACGAGGTGATAGAAGAGGACGGAGAGGAATTTTTAATACCAGTTAGATTAAAGGCGGGTTCTACTGTTCTTGACTATGCATTGGAGAAAGGTATCCGTGAGAGAGAGGTTGGTGGTATTAAATTATTCGATGCCCGTTATGTATATGACCATGAGAAAAAGGAAGGTAGGCTTGAAACTAAAGAGCAGAAAAAATATTACAGAGGAAGGGATTATATCCTAAAGACCGGAGAGGTTGTAAGATTAGTTGTACCTAAGGCGAATCGTAAATCCAAAAAATCCTTGTCAGTAGAGTCAGCGTTTAATTATAGTGCAATAGGTGTTTTAGCATTGTTGCCTGGGTTTGTTGAGATGGATCCTGTGTTGGCGCTTGGGCTGCGTATCGCGGGATTTATTGGTTTAGTGGCGCCTTTCTTGATGGCAGTATCAAAGGGTGTAGGCCCAAAGGCTCGGTTAGCCGAAGTCTTCGGAAAGATTTTCAGAAAGATTTTCGGTCTTGTCCCCGCAAGCAAAGTCTTTCTGGCCGCCTTATCTATAATCTTAGGCCTTGGCATTTTTGTCTTAAGTTACTATGTCTTTGGTCAGGATATCTTATCTGCAGGCATAGAGGGGATGGTAACAGCAGGGGGTATCCCTGTTTTAATAGATAAAGATTCAATTTCTATAGCTTCAAATCTGGCAGTGAATCTTGCGCTAAAATTGTCTCAAGTTAAATTTTTTGGCGGTATATTTCGACGTTTATGGCAGATCATAGGTGTTTCTAAATATATCCAGGATGACAATATAATCCTGCCTGAAGATGAAAATGGGCAAGATTTCAAGAATTATTTTAAGTTCGAAGACAGCGGGCGGCGTTTTTATATCGAGCCAGGCACTGGAAGAGAATCGTTCAGGCGCGTATTTGACCATCACAGAGATCTTCTTGTAGAGCGTGTTTATGAAAAAGATGGCGCTTTAAAAGAAGTCATGCTTACAAATGTAATGCGAAATAATCCTATCAGCAGAGAAAACGAGGATATTAAGTTAAAGTTGGAATCTTCGAGTAAAAGATTTGGCGAGACATTATATAAGGCTGCTGTCTTTAACAATGTAGAAGAGGTGGGCAAATTTGAGTATATAGTGCACGATAAAGGAATCAGCCTATTGAGGGATATATGGATAGAGCCACAGCACCGCAATCAAGGAATAGAGCTGAGCATCATGAATTATCTCTCTCTATGGGTAGAGATAAAACTGAGGACACACAGGCTTACAGATGAGATAGAGGCGCCAAAAAGATCCGTAGAAGATTTTATCCATCTTAGCGTCATAGATGCCAGATCGCCCTCTACCATAGAGCTTGTGAAACAAGTAACGCATCATCGAGGGATGTTTATAGAAGGTAAATTAAGAGAAGAAGTTGACATAGAAAAAGAGTTTGGGCCTGTGCATCTTGATGTTGATGGAAAAAGGCTTATTACAGAGCGTCCTTTTGGAATATCTGGCCTGACAAGCCCTGTAGGCGTGCTTGATAAGGATTCTGCAAACGCGCGCGCCGCATTCATAAAGGCATCCGGGAATTTGTTCGAGCCTAAAGATATATCTCCGGCGCTAAAGAATGATAAGGTTATTTCTATGCTGCTTGACCCATCAGGCGAGAAATTTAGGGGCCCTGAGCCTATTCCTTATTCTTTCATCATCCCTGAAGAGATAGCGGAGGGTTTACGGAAGGGAGAAGGCGGTATGCATACCACCAGGGATATAACTCCCACATTACTGGCCCTTAGAGGCATTCCGCAGGAGTCCAGGATGACAGGGGATAGCCTGTTGATTCCCAATATGAGCGGTAAGAAGAAAGAAGAGGTGGCCCTGGAGATCATGGAAGAGGCAGCCTTTGGCAGCTTCTCGCTTTTGAAAAAGGATAATTACAAGCGCATCAAGAAGGCAATGGAATTTCTGCCGCATTTTAGAGATGAGAACGTGGTCAGGTGGTTCAAGGAAAAACTCCATGATCGCATAGAAGCGATGTGCGAATTGCAGGATAAGACCATATCTGAGATCCTGGATCGTCTCCCGCGAAATGAATTCAGGGAATGTTTTGACTTATATGAGAGAAAATTCGGGGCCTATTCAAGCGAGCTGAGTAATAAGTTTATGGATGAGTACAAGGGTGTCGTGTATGAGAACGGAGAGCTGAAGTTAGAAGATAAATACGGCGAAAAGGCGATTTCCTTTAAAGAGATTCTGGAGTCGGCCTTCTCCTTAAGGCCAAGGCTTTCTATAGTCTTTGCCTGGCTGAAGATAAGACAATTCATGGGAAGGTACCTGACTTTCTTAGGGGTGCCAAAGATACATTTCCAAGTAACCCCTGACTTAGTAACAGATGCAGTTAGTTACCGTGATGCAGAAGGAGATTTTCACATTATTTTTGATCAGCGTTATATTGACTTGATGCTAAGATATAAGAATAATGAAAAATTCAAAGAATCCATGGCCAGGTTTTTTGTGCGGCTGATAGACCATCGTTTATTGCATGTGAATAAGTCAAACAGCAGATTTATTGAAATGGCCGAGGAGACATTATTTATCATCTTCGTTGATATAGCGTATTTCAAGTATTTCTTAATTACAGATAAACAATTCAGGGTATTTGTTGAAGAGGTTATGCCATGGCTCAGGAGGACAAATTATCTGCGCTGGATATTTGGGTATTGCAGGAACAATGTGTTGTTTCTTGTCCTTACAGCGCCAGCTGTAATTACGAGATATGTCGTAAATAGATATAATTTTGATCATAAACGCGGGGGGATTAAGACTATAGAGCCGGAGAGGGTCAGGTTTGTTAAGGAGGGCAACTTAGTATTAAGATTAGAAGAGGGGAAGACAGTAAAGGTAAGCGATGCATACGGGAATTCCATGGTTGACATGGTCTATAGGGCGGGCGGGTCGCTTGAAGGCGTCAAGCTTTACAATGTATTAGGTTCTGAAGATATAAGGCTTAAGTTTTCAGAAGATATGTCCGATGGCATAAGCGGGCTAAGATCTTACAATACATACACAGTGGATGTATACAGTGTCTCTGGTGATAACTATATTGCATCCTTTAGATTCAAGATAGTAACTGGCAGAGGAACAGTAGGGGATGTTAATGTTGGTCAGCATGTTGAACTAATAGGGGATATACAGGTTGATCCGAAAGCAGAAGAGGCTATAAAAGGCTTGAAATCCACTATCCTTAACTATCTTGCTATTATCTCATCGATAAAATGCAAAGAGTCTAACTATTCAATAGTTGCCAGGGATATAAATATAGAAGAAGGCGAGACGCCTACTTATGACGCCATAGAATTTTCCAGTATTATCCGGGGAGAAAAAGGACAGGGTATTTACATAGTACCTGCAGAAGAAAATCTTGTTACTGTATGCGCGAATATTCTGCCGATAGAAAATTTATACGCAAATATCCACGCATTAATAGAGGTCATTTCCGAAAAACTTACAAAAGACATACATATTACAGAAAAACAGATGGATTGGCTGGAGAGCTACCTATGGGATCTGACGCCTGATGTGATCAAAAACAGCCCTGAGGCGCTGTTAATGGTTGTAGTGCCTAAAGCAGCTGACAAAGAAGATCTTATAGATACATTTGAAGACATGAATCTTACCCAGCATGATACCGAGAGATTAATAAAGGCATTGAGAGACAGAAGGCCTAAGGCAAGGATTTTTATTCCTGGAGATGAGGCGCCTTTCGAGGCAGATATCTCAGATATAGTTGAGCAATATGTAAATTCTTTAAATCCTGCAGGCAGGCTGGATGATAGGCTGACTGAGGTTGTTAACGAATATATCCCCCGAAATATGAGACGTCTGATAAAAGCGAAATTAAGGGAGATGAAATGGAATGAGGCAAGGATTAATTTTATCGTAAGATTTTTGGAAGAGAGAGATGCCGATTCAGATCTGTTTATGCCTGCATTCGACTGGATAACCTCTAATTTCCGCGTAGATGCAGGAGATAGTTCTGGCGAAAGTATACAGGTGTTTCTAGAAAAAGAAGCGCTAAACAAGATATTAGAGCAGATAGACAAGGCAGAGAAGGATATGCCTCTCGCTGGGCTTTTTAGCGGCAATGACTTAAGAAACTCTGGAAGTAATATACTGCCGGAACAGTTGATTGGAAGCTTTGGGGTCGGAGCGTGCTATAAAAAAGAGGATGTCGAACAGGAAATAAAGATAGTGGACTATATTATCAGGACTATGCTGGCTGAGAAGACAAGGAGGGTTCTGAAGATTATAGAATCCTTGAATGGCGCAAATATACGATCAAAGTCAGGCAGAATGTTCGAGGTGGAATTCTCGACAGTGTCTCCAGAAAAGCAAGTTATCGTTGTTGCTAGTAAAAAATATACCATTGCGGAAGAGGTGAATATAGAACAATATCCAGGGAATTATGTTCTTTATATAAAGGATTCGGGAACCGGCAGGAGAATCGAAAATGTTTATTGGGAAGGCCATGTTGATTATGACGGCACTGTCTGGGTTGATTATGCAGATTTTAAAGATATTGATGAACGGGGATTGGTTTCAGCTATAGCTTCGATTTTGGGAGAAAGGTTGAAAGGCCTGCCTTATAAAATTAAGGTAAAGTTATATGTAAGTGAGATTAATTCGTTATTACTTCTGGCAGAAAATCTTGGAAATCCTGACCTCTTTAAAGATTCTCTCAGCAAAGAATCCGCCGAAATCATTGAAGACAACATGGGAAAATATAGATTATTAAAGAATGGCAGTAGTTTCGAAGAAAAGGGTAGTTTTGAAGAGTTGATATATAATTTGAGTATTATTATAAGTAAGCATGCCCCTTCAAAAGAAATCATGAAAGGATTATTATGGAATAAAGTCTACTCAAAGATGGGGTTATCTAATGTTAAGCTGATTCCGGAGCATGGAAGATTATTGTTAGCAGGGGAAACAAGAAAGGGCATGTTTAATTTTATTAATACAATGCTGCGCTCGAAGAGTGGAGGGCCTGACAAAATAGCGTCTAATAATATATTGGGGCAGGTTCTTCATAAAGCCGCCAAATGGGTAGTTAAGCAAAAGTCGGCCCTTTTAAACAAGCGCTTCAAGCTCTATGTCTTTGATTTTGACGATACGTTGGCCAAGGCGGGGCACAGGATAACAAAAAAGATGCTTAAGGAGCTATTGTTTATATTGGAGCAGGGCGGGCATGTGGCGATTCTTACGGGTAGGGGCATGCATCAGGTAGATGATGTAGCCGGGCTAAAGAAATTATTAGTGGAACGTATAGACAAAAAGACAAGGATAGAATATTGGGATAAGATTCATTTTCTGTGTGAAGCTGGCGGAAGCATCTGGGGTTTTAATAAGGAAGGTAAGCTTATAAAGGACGAAGAAACCAGCAGAGCTTTAACCAAGAAAGAGAAGGCAAAAATAAAAGAAAATATACACACGGCTCTTGAAGAATTAGGCCTTGGAGAATATCTTGACGGGAAGAGATTGAAGATCGTTGAAAGAGAGAGTGAGGTGTCTTTATTCTTTAAGACAAAAAAGATGCAAAAACATCTGGATGCGGTAAAGGGAAAATTAGAGGATGCTTTGAAAGAAATGGATGTAAATGTAGAGCGTTCCTCAATAGCTATGGATGTTACCCGGGTTACTAAAGAAGAGACTATCGAAGTACTGCGCAAGAAGCTGGATATTCAAGCTAAGGATATACTTGTGGGCGCCGATGGATATAATGACCTCGGCATGCTGAGAGTAGTCTTGGAGCAGGGCGGCACTGCTATCTTTGCCGGTAATCCAGAAATATTAAAGGTGTTATCTAACTACATAAATAATATAGTGACAGTAAAAGGACCGGCAGGCTTAAGGAAGGCATTGAAGTATATCAATAACAGCATTGTTGATAGAAGGTTTTATAGACGTATTATCGAACGGATAAATCCTTTAGCAGGACTTGATTTTGACTTTGTGGATGATACTGAAAGAAGAATGCAGTTTAAGGAATATTTATGCGGCACCTTTGGCGAGAATTTTGATTTTGGATACGATTACGCATTTATAAATTATGAACCTGCCAGAGATAAAGAGATATATAAAGCACTTTTCTGGATCCTAAAAGGTAATTTTAACTTTGAATTAAGAAACCCTATATTTAATCCAGATGGATTTGGGGGTGTAGATTCTATCTTGCAGAGCAGGGCATTTATTAATTATAGAGATGAATATTTCAAAGGGTTTATTAGGCCTAACGGAAAACTCCTTGTTTTTTATACAGTTTATGAATTATTGAAGAACATCAGGGAGTTGGGTTTTGGAATGGCTGAAACGAATTTTTTCCTGGGGATAAAGAATGTTTTAGAAGGTGGACGTAAAGGCATAGAACTTACATTTATTGATGATGGGCCGGGTTTTGAAGATATCCAAAGGGTGTTTCAGGAAAGATACAGCAGCAAAAAATCTGCTAAAGCGGATACTAAAGGCTATGGTTGTTTCTTATGCTATTGCTTAATTGTGCTCGCAGGTTTAGGTGATATAAAGGTTGTTTCTAACGGTAAAGAGGCAGTGTATGTATCAGGAGAAAGTGACCCGCAGGTGCAAGATATTAAAAACAATGACTTGACGCAAATAGAGATAAGCATATTCCAGCCAGAAAATGCAAAAGTTGCTTCAAACCAAAATTTACGTGAGTTGTTAGAGAAGATTAAACAAGTAGAATCTGTGAAAAAAATCGAGCATGCCCTCTTAAACTCGTTCGGGAATATTAGCAAAGCAGCTAAAGCGCTGGGAATAGATCCGTCTACTTTAAGAGCCCGCATGGAGAACCTTGGTATCCGGTTTGAAAAAGATGAACCAGTTTTTAATACTGATAAAGTCAAGGAAGGCAAGGGGCTTAAAGAGATTGACTTTCCAGATGAGGGGATGACTATTAATGAATTGCGGCATGCGCTTTTCTATGAAGCCCTTAAAAAGACGAACGAAAAATGGAATGACGCCTTACGCCTACTGGGCATTGGCTGGAACTGGAAACCAGGGGCACGGTTAGCCTCTGTGGATCTAACAAAGGAACCAGAAATAAAAATTACCCTACCCACAGGCGGGGTCAACCTTATTGAGCTGGAATGGGAGCTCATCTGGTGGACATTGAACAAGGCAGGCGGATCCTATAATAAGGCAGCCTCCAGATTGGGAATTGATAGGAAAGACCTGCATGTACTGGTCAATAAATCAGGTATTAAAAAAGCTTGGGAAGCCGTGCAGCTTTCTAAGACAATAGAGGGATTAAGAAACTACTCGGTTATAGGAGATTCTCGGTTTAAGGAAGCGGTCAAGATAATGCTGGGAAAAACATTTCTCAGTGAAGAGAAGTTAAAATCAGTACTGTTACCTATTGACTTTTATCTCAAACCATCCTTAAGTTTGCTTGATTTAGAGGCAGAGTTAAAAGATGAGCTTGGTTTGCCGCCTTTTAAAATAAGCTTTGTTATTAATAGCTTGGCTAGCTTAAAACAGAGACTTGAGAAACGAGCAAGAAAGAAATTGGAAGAGATTCAGAAGCCCATCTCTTCCAGTCTTACCTTCAAAAACGCCAGGAGATTGGCTCTTGGAGGTATAGCGGTAATACTGGTGCTTTCTTCTTTTTATGCAGGCCTTATCGCGCTTACACT
>JAHIPS010000006.1 GCA_018902915.1 Candidatus Omnitrophota bacterium
AGGGAAGGGATGTTTGGGGCGATTTACTGGTGGATGGTGAAACTTGGCCTTGCGGTTACATCGTTGATCTCCGGGTTCCTACTTAATGCCAGCGGCTTCAATGTTGAGTTGGGCCTTAATCAATCAGCTAGTGCTTTATTGAAGCTGCGGCTCTTTGATATCGGCATCCCAATTGTAACTTCTCTTGCGGCAATCTTTATTATTATGACCTTCTCGATCACCGAAACTAAGGCCTATAATATTCGTACGCAGGTTGAAAGGCGAAGAGAGGAGAGGCGCAAGGAAGCAATCCGCGCAGAGGAAGAAAGACGTAGAGAGGGAAGACGGAAAGATTAATTGAGGGGATGAGGTGTTTTTCAACCCCTCATCCTGAGCCCCGAAGGGGCGAAGGATCTCTAAAAATGAATAAAGATACACTCGAAAATTATAGTTTTGTTCTGCCGGCGGTATTGATCTTTGGCATATTTTATATCGTTCCCTTGTTCTGGGTGCTGCAGCTTTCCATGCATCAGTGGGATGGGATCCTGCCGACCAAGGTCTTTGTGGGCTTCAGGAATTTCCTTGAGATTGCCCAGGATAAGATCTGGTGGAAGGCAATGTACCAGGCAGGTTATATTACGCTTATAGCACTTACATTTCAGAATGCGCTTGCGCTTACGCTAGCCTGGGCATGCGACAGGGATATAAAAGGCGGTAATATATACCGGGTGATATTTTATCTTCCGGTTGTCTTATCCGAGGTAGTGGTAGGACTTGTATGGAGATGGATATATGACGGTAATTACGGGCTTTTGAATCACTGGCTCGTAAACCTGGGGCTGTCTCATCTGGTAAGGGACTGGCTCTCAGACCCAAAGACTGCCTTGACAGCTGTCGCTATTATACATTGCTGGAAGGGCTTTGGCTGGGGCTTTATCATATTCCTGGCAGGATTGCAGACCATACCGAGGCAGCTTTATGAAGGAGCACGGGTGGATGGCGCAAATTCATGGCAGATGTTCAAGAATGTCACTATACCTCTGATGATACCTGTTTTTATCCTGGTATCGATACTGACCATACTTGGTACGATGCAGGTCTTTGTCCTTATACTGTCCATGACAGGGGGCGGACCCGGTTATCATACAGAGGTACCTGTTACGCGTATACTGACTTCCATGGTAGGTTCATCCAGGTTCGGATATGCGTGCAGCCAGGGGATCATATTTGGCGCGATACTTTTGGCTGTTTCATTTATACAGATCAGGCTGTCGAAATATATGAAACAGGCTTAAGCGCTCGAGGCAGGATGTAGATATGACTGAAGGAATGAGATACAGAATAGAGGGTTTTTTCAAGAACACGGCAATACACCTATTTCTTATCACTGTGGCTGTGACGTGTATTTTTCCGCTGTTGTGGATGGTCGGTTCTGCGCTCAAGACGCAGCAGACCGTGTTTTCGGACATGAGCATCATCCCGCGACACCCTGTATGGAGCAATTTTTATTATGCATGGACAAAAGGCGGGTTTGGTGTGTATGTTTTAAATAGCGTGATATATACCGTGACAGTGGTGTTCGGCATAGTGATCATATCGAGTCTTGCTGCGTTTGCGTTTTCACGGCTCCAGTTCCCGGGCAAAAACGTGCTTTTTTACATGTTCCTGGCTGCTATGATGATACCGCTTCCCGGAAGCTTCGTGCCGCTTTACGTATTGATGACTAAATTACACCTTGTAAATACGAGGATAGGCTATATATTATGCATGATAAATGTCGGACTTTCATTCAGTATCTATCTACTTAAGACATTTTTTGACAAGATGCCTCCCGCACTCGAGGATGCTGCCCGCATAGATGGCTGTTCAAAGCTCGGCATCTGGTGGAACGTGGCACTGCCGCTTGCAAGGCCGGCAATAGCGGTCATTATCATATTTAATTCTTTAAACGTGTGGAACGAATATATATTGGCGACATTGATATTTTCCAGTAAATCCCTTATGCCTCTACAGAGGGGCCTTATGATATTCCAGGGCACTCACATTACAGAGTACCCTCTTTTAATGGCAGGTATAACCATAACAGTGTTTCCGATAATTTTGGTATACCTTTTGATGCAGAAACATATTATTAAAGGTATAACTGTAGGGGCGATTGTTGGGTAGTGAAAGGTGGAAGGTGAAAGGTTTAAAGTTTAAAGTTATAGTTGCATTTTTTCTGGTGCTCTGGTGCTCTGGTGGTCTGGTGGCCAACGCTGAAGAGGAAGAGCTTTCTCCCAAGGCCTTTATAATGCGGGCGTGGGAGGCATGGGGCGCAAAGGATTTTGAAAAGACCTTTTATTATACTGAGAGGTGCATAGAGCGCTACTCTGAAAAGGCAAAAGAGGAGCAGGCGTTTTTAGAGGCGTTTCCATCCACAGAAGTGATGGAGCTGTACGAGGCACTCAATGCTGTCGGCACGAGCTTTTTTATCCAGGGCGAGGCATTTCTGTCTCAGGGAAAGACAGATGAGGCAATAACCGTGTTTAAGACAGTAATAGAGGAATACGGCTATGCGCAGAATTGGGACCC
>JAHIPS010000068.1 GCA_018902915.1 Candidatus Omnitrophota bacterium
AGGATCTGATTAAAGGTATTATCCCTGCATAATGGAATGCAATCTCTGAAATCCATGCTATGTATTACTTCCTGCCTCTTCTTTGAATTCCATATATCATGAAAAGAATCTTTATTTAAATCACCTATGCAATATTTTTCATATCCTCTTAAATGGCAGCATACATACATCTTCCCTGACGCTGAAACAACGGTTGCAAATTGTTGGCCATAGCACTTTCCATAATTACGGCCAAATCTTGGATCCTTCATCATCTCATATTTGTGCTGCGAATAAAGCACTTTATATCCATCATAAGTATATTTTAGGGATTCTTCTATTTTGTCCTGGACATCTGTCCAGTGATATTCGAATTTGCCGCCGCGGTGTATCTGCATGGGCCTGAACTGTAAATAATTCGCGCCTAACGACCTGCACATCTTCGCCGCTTTTACCATTCCATCTCTTGTGTCATCAGATGTTAAATACCCTACTCCGATTGTGCAGTTAGAACCTATTTCTTTCTTTATGCAAGATAATTCTTTTATATTCTCTTTTATCTTTTCATACTCACTGCCATTCATTCCATGGCTCCTTTGAAACATATGAAAATCTGAAGCATCTAGAGAAATTCTGACCCATGTACAACACTCTGCAAGCACCTTCATGTTTTTTCTGTTTAAAAACGAGCCATTCGTTATAAAACCTATATCCATGCCTAATTCCTTTGCTAATACCACAGCGTCTATACAATAGATATTGCACAGCGGTTCTCCGCCGCCAGTAAAAATAAGGCCTTTTATTTTCGTATCAGCTAATTCTCTGATTATCTTGAACGCTAACTCTTTTGAAAAAGAACTTTCTCCTGTATTCTGAAAATAATTAGAAACACATTCAGGGCATCTATGGTTACAGACATTTGTCATGTCTAACTCGACTGTGATAGGCGGAGGATTGCCCCCGCTTAACCAATCACTTACCCTATCCAAGTGTTTCAAGATCTTGTCTGATGAAAACTGCCTAACGTCCATGCTTCAATCTATCCCATTCGTTCGTATGAAAAAGTAGATTTTTTATGCCTCATCCAGTATGATCTGGCAGATTTATCTATTTTTTGATGCAATGGATCCTTACCAAAAAGCTTTAATAAGAGCGCTGCAGGTGTGAATATGAGGTAAAAAGCTATGGATAAAATAAGCTTAGCCATTATCCATCCTAATGAAAAAATTATTGCGTCTAAGGACTTTTTCAGCAGGGTCAAGGCCATGGGGAAAAGAAGGCCTGATATTAAAGCGAGAGAGCCAACGGCAGAAAACCAGATAAAATGCGGCTTGTGGCGGTAAAACATGATACAGCCGAGTATGTTAAGGCCGAGGCCGAGGTTAAAGCCGAATTTCCGTAGTTCTCGACTCCCCCTCGCTTTGCTCGGGATCGCTCGAACAATAATGACATCTCTAAACACCTTGATTAATTTACAAAGTCCCAATTTAGATTTTCCTGATGACCTATTTTTAAATATAATTGGGATTTCTTTGATCCTGAAATTCTTTAATTTACATTTATATAAAACCTCTTCTATTATAGATGGCTCTTTGGAAATTAGCCTGTCTAAGTCCAATGAAGCTAAAGCATCCCTCCTGAAACATCTATAGCCTGAGGTACAATCTCTTATGTTTAGCCTAAGGTACTTTCTTAGGAAGTGATTTACCAGCCTTGACAGAAAAACCCTTATTGGCCCGCGATCGCAATCTCTTCCTCCGTTAACATATCTTGAACCAATAACAACATCAAAATCCTTTATCTCTTCCAAAAATAGCGGGATGTATTTTGGGTCATGCGAGAAATCTCCGTCCATCTCTATGATATATTTGACATTATCTTTCTTTATTGCCTCTTTAAAGGCATCTATTCCCGCAGAACCTCTTCCTCTATTAGAAGACCTATGCAACACAGAAACCCGTCTGTCTTTTTTTGCTATCTCAGCTGCAATTGCGCCAGTGCCGTCAGGCGAATTGTCATCAACTATAAGGACATTAACATCTGGTGCATACCTGAACATCTCAGCGATAAGAGTTTCTATGTTTTCTTTTTCGTTATAGGTCGGGATGATGATCAATGTGTTTGACATAGCTAATCTAATTCGAAATACTGTCTTATTGTATGTTTCTCTGTGGGTTGTTCTTTCTTATCCAGGATAAAACTGCCCATGACAAGGTAATCCATGTCAGTGTGCATAAAACATTTGTATGCGTCTTCTGGCGTACAGACTATGGGTTCGCCCCTGACATTAAAAGAGGTGTTTATTATTGCTGGACAGCCTGTTTCTCTATCAAGTTCTTTCAATAGATCATAATACATAGAGTTCTTGCTATCTTTTGATACAGTTTGAAGTCTTGCGGAATTATCCACGTGTGTAACAGCGGGAATCTCAGAGCGCACTATCTTTAGCCTCTCAAATCCCTCTGGCTCCTTATCAGGCTGTCGAGCATACTTAACAGGTGCCGCTAAAAGCATATATGGGCTTTCGCAGTTGATGTCAAAATAATCTTGCGCCTTTTCAGCTAATACAGTGGGCGCGAATGGCCTGAAGGACTCCCTGAATTTTATCTTAAGATTAATGCGAGACTGCATCTGGGGAGACCTGGCATCACCTATTATACTTCTTGCGCCCAATGCCCTGGGGCCAAATTCCATCCTGCCTTGAAACCAGCCTATTACTTTCTCACTTGTGATAAATTCGACTGATCTTTCAAGTAATTCCTGTCGTGAATATTTCTTATAAGGGATGTGATTATCCCTTAAATATTCTTCGATCTCGGAATCAGAACATTCTGGACCTAGATATGAGCCTTTTTGCGCGTCTTTGTTGTCATCTGCGCTCCGCTTATTGCCAAGATACTTATGCCAGATCCTCAATGCTGCGCCGAGCGCGCCACCTGCGTCTCCTGCAGCAGGCTGTATCCAGATCCTTTCAAATGGCCCCTCTCTTAAAATCCTCCCATTCCCTACGCAATTCAAGGCCACTCCGCCAGCAAGACAAAGATTCTTCTGGCCTGTCACCTTATGCACATGATTCGCGGCTTTCAGCATGACCTCTTCAGCCGCCACTTGAACGGATTTTGATAGATCCATTTCTTTTTGTGTAATCTTTGTCTCAGGCCTTCTTGGCGGGCCCCCAAATAATTTATCGAATCTTCTATTTGTCATGGTGAGCCCAGCGCAGTAATTGAAATACTTCATATTCAGCCTGAAAGAGCCATCTTCTTTTAAATCAATAAGCTCTTTTAAGATCAGATCAACATATCTCGGCTCACCATAAGGCGCAAGCCCCATTACCTTATACTCTGCTGAATTTACCTTGAATCCTGCATAATAAGTAAATGCAGAGTATAAAAGTCCCAAAGAATGAGGAAACTTTATCTCATACTGCAGGTCAAGATCATTGCCTTTGCCAACACCAAAACTCGCTGTGGCCCATTCGCCCACGCCATCCATTGTCAGGATAGCTGCTTCCTTAAAAGGTGATGGATAAAATGCTGAAGATGCATGTGACTCATGGTGCTCTGTAAATAAGATCTTGCCTTTATAATTCAGTTTCTCTGAAATTAACGGGCCCATCCAGAGCCTTTCTTTGAGCCATAATGGTAATGCCTTGCTAAAAGATCTAAAACCAAATGGCGCATATGCAAAGTATGTAAGGAGTATTCTCTCGAATTTTAAAAGCGGCTTATCGTAAAAAGCGGCAAAAGACAGGTCTTTGGCCTTTATTCCTGCTCTTTTCAGGCAAAAATCTACTGCATTTGCAGGAAAATTAAAGTCATGCTTCTTGCGCGTAAAGCGCTCTTCCTGGGCTGCTGCAATGATCTCGCCGTCCTTAATTAATGCTGCAGCTGAATCATGGTAAAAGCAAGATATACCTAAAATATAAGTGGGCATATGTTTTTTGAGATTGCTTCGCTTCGCTCGCAATGACAGGTGCGTGAACATGTCATTGCGAGCGAAGCGCCGAAGCAATCTCCCTTCCCTCTAAAATCACATCCTCCATTGACATGTATCTCCAGCTGCCATATCTGCCTGTGGGGAATATATTAAACCTTTTCAGGTAATCCGTTATGACATGCAGGGCTTGTTTTCTATTGCAATCATAAAGTGCATAGCCATATTTTATATCCACTGGCAGGCAAACCTCTATCTCGTTCTCGTCTGAGATAATCCCTGTTTTTTTTAAGCCATCGATAGCGTCGGAAGTGAGCATGTCTCTGTTTATTTCCTTATCATGCGAATATGACATTTCTATATACGCAGATGTTCTGCCTTGAGGTGCAACGTCCATTGAAAAATTCGCAGGGAATCCTATCCTGTAAAAAACCACATTATCTTCAGGATAATATATCCAGTGCTTCTCGGATAAATCATCTCTTTTAATCCCCATATTAAGTATAAAAATAGATGTGAACCTGAGCATTGAAAATGCATCCCTGACTCTTTCTGGGGCCTTTACAAGCAGTTTGAAGAGCTCGGGCAGAGGAATAGTCGTGACTAATTTCTTAAAACTCTTTATAGTGCCGTCTTCAAAAATAATCTCATGCCGATATTGATCTATGGTAACTGCCTTTTTATTAAAATGCGCGTTTTTAACCCTGTCTAAAAAACCTGCGGCCAATTCAGAAATACCGCCTTTTACAGGATACCAGAACCTTGAATTATAGCCATAGGGCTTTGTGCTGTCTGATATAGCGCCTGTTATAGTGTCCTCAAGCGTTGGAACCGGCACAAACCCATCCAGCCAGTCACAGGTCAGCTCTCTAGGCTCTATTCTCCAGAATTTTCTATTGTAGGGCAGCATGAAATTATCTGCTATACCATTGCCAAAGGTCTTCCTTATCCAGTTTTCGAAATTCCCGTTTGTTCCCCCCTCACCCTTCTCCCTCTCCCCACAAAAAACTCTCTGAGTTTTTTGTGGGGAGAGGGTTGGGGTGAGGGCAAGCTTTGCCTTTATGAGACCAAGAAGACAGTCTTTTACTATGGGCTTTGGGAGGCCGTAAAAATTGGCCTGGAATGGATAGCGTGTAAAATTACCCTTTGAATATATCCATGAACTGCGTTTGTGCGGCGCAAGGTTTCCGCCTAAAAGATCGGAAACTAATTTAAACGCATATTCCTGCCTAAAATGCAAGAGATGGCCATCGTAATCAAATGTATAACCACCTCTATAGAGCGATCTTGCCATGCCGCCTGGCTCAGACTCCATCTCATAGAGAGAGTAACCTTTTTGCAAATGATATGCTGTGCTTAGTCCAGCTAACCCTGCGCCCAAAATTACAATATCTTCTTTCATTCCTTCACCCTGACTATGCCCACCCTCTTACCCATTAAAATAAACACCAAAATTATTACAGTCAACATGATGGCAGCTGTTATATTAGAACTAAAAGCTACCACCAAAGATGAAACTGCAAGGAATAGGCTAAAACAATACATAATCAATACACTCTTTCTAACGCTGCATCCTGCGTTTACTAACCTTAAGGCAATATGGTCTTCACTCTTGTTAAAAATAGGCTTCTTTTTCTTTAGGCGCATTATAATTAGAAAAAGTGTGTCATAAATCGGCAGACTCAAAACCAATAAAGGAGTAAATAATGCCATGGGCCTATCCATTGGAGCATACCTTATGTTTATAGCTAATGCCGCTAACAAAAATCCAGAAAACAGGCTCCCGGAGTCGCCCATGTAGACCTGCGCAGGCGGATAATTATATTTCAAAAATCCTAAATGGGCGCCGATCAGGGCAATCAAAATAAGCGCGGAAAAAAAATCTCTATCGATAACTGCGATGATTAAAAACGTCAAAGAAATAATAATTATAAGGCCAGAAGCCAGGCCATCCATTATATCTAAGAGATTAAAGGCATTTGTTATAAACAATACCCAGAGGATAGTTATCAATACATTGGCCCATAGCGGCAAGAAAACTATTTTCGTAATAATCCCAAATGCCGCCAACACGCCTATTCCTAAAAGTTCCCCTAGTATCTTTAGAGAAGGCCTTAATTCGCTCGCATCATCTATTAGACCCAAAACCAGTATTATTCCTGAAGATATAATCAAGCCTAAGACCTTCGAAGCTTCTATTTCTTTTAGAAATAAAGCAGCCAGCATTACTATTAAAAATGCCGCATAAATACCTGCGCCGCCAACACAACTAATCTTTTTGGCGCTGCCTTTCAGCTTGATAAACAAGGATATAAAGAAAAGACTGAACATGAAAGAGCACAGAAATATATAAAGATAAATCATCCTATGCTCCTGTAAAGCTTATCGAGCGCACCGAGCATATTCTTCAGATCAAAACTATCATCTATTGAAAGAGAGGCCTTGTTTGACATCTCTGTAAAGAGCCTTCTATCCTTTAGCAATGTCAATGTCTTCTCGGCTGTATCCTTGTGTGACCCAGGACACGTAAGAAAACCATTTACAGTATCTCTCACTAACTCCCTGCCCCCTCCTACATCAGTAATTACAGCAGGTTTGCCTTTGCAAAGGGCCTCTATGATGGAAATAGGCATGCCTTCCCATTTACTTGTAAGAACCGCTATATCCATGATATTCAGGATCTCAGAGATGTCCCTCCTCCAGCCAGTAAAGATAAATCTCCCGTTTAAGGGCGTAGAAGCAAGTATCTTTTTACATCTATTTTTCAATACTCCGTCACCGATTAATAAAAAATTCACATCCGGCATCCTCTTATATATCTCAATGCACGCCTTTATGTAATCCATGGGTGATTTCTGCGGCTTTAGACAAGATACCATGCCCACGATAGGATCGCGATTATGTATCCCCAATTCTTTTCTCTTTTCTGCAGCATTATCTGATGGCATTCTGAATTCAGCGAGTGGTATACCGTACTTTATGACCACAAATTTATCTCTTGGCGCTATCCTGTGCCTCAATCCAGTTTCCAGATCTTTCTTTGAGACGCAGATGATCTTTGTTGTGAATTTTGCTGTCACTCTTTCAAGGAATATATAAAAACCTTTCAGGATGGGATTTTGATAATCATTAAAAGACCAGCCATGCACGGTATGAATAATATGAGGCACTTTTGCAAATCGAGCTGCCCAACGGCCAATGATGCCTGCCTTTGAGCTGTGGGTATGCACTATATTGAATTTAAAGCTTCTATATATAAACCATATATGTACGAAGGCTATTATATCAGCTATAGGGTTTATAGGGCGTGTTAAAAATGGTGAAAAATGCGCTTTTATGTCTTTAAATTCAGGACTAAGAATGCCTCTCGGGGATGTAATAATAGATAGGCCGTATTTATCTTTAGGAAGGTTTGAAACGATATTTAAAACAGTAAGCTGCGCTCCTCCAAGTTCTGGCTTTGTTATAACATGACAGACTCGCATATCTGTCCGCCAGTATAACAAACACCCATTTACTTGTCAACACTCTATCGCTAGGCCTATAATTTTTTAATCATTTGGTGGGAAAAACGTCAAGGGGAAAAGCGGGACAGTGGGATTACTCGTACCTCAATGCTTCGATGGGGTTAAGCTCGGATGCTTTTTTGGCAGGCCAGAGGCCGAAGAACATGCCTACTGCGATTGAGAAGCCGGCGGCAAGTATGATATTGGAAATCGTGACCCTGGTAGCCCAGCCAGCCGCGAATGAAAGCGCTACAGATGTTGCCATGCCGAGCAGTATACCCATCAATCCGCCGCTCAGTGTCATGACCACTGATTCTATCAGGAACTGCGTCATGATGTCTTTGGCGCGCGCGCCGAGCGCTTTGCGGAGCCCTATCTCGCGCGTACGCTCTGTTACAGAGACGAGCATGATGTTCATGATCCCGATGCCGCCGACTAAAAGCGATATCGCGGCAATAGAGCCCAGAAGCATACTCATGGTCTGGGTGGTAGAGGTAAGCATTTCCTGGATCTCACTCATGTTATGCATGTGGAAATAATCGTCAGGGTCTTTAAATATGCGGTGACGCTTTGCGATAAGGAGCTTTATCTTTTCCTGTGCTTTTTCCATTGATCCGATATCGTCTATCTCGACATCGATGCTGTCAAGATAATCCTTGCCCAGCACCCTGTACATGGCTGTTGTAATAGGTATGTAAATAATGTCGTCGCGGTCCCGCCAGCCGCCCGCGCCTTTCTCAGGCGCGATGCCGATCACCTTAAAATTAATGCGGTTTATCTTTATTGTCTCGCCAACAGGATTTACATTGCCAAAAAGCTTCTCGACCACGCTCACGCCCAGTATCGCCACTTTATCACGCCGGCTGATCTCGTCGCGGCTGAACCACCTTCCTATATCAGGTATAGAAGCTCTCATCTCGCCATAATCATACCCGACCCCTTGGATCCTTGTATTCCAGTTTTCATTCTTATATACCACCTGGCCGCTCCCGCTCGCGGTACCAGTAACGCCTTTTACCATTGGCGCTAAGCTTTTGATGGCTTCTATGTCAGCCTGCGTAAAGCGCGTCACAGAGCCGGCGCCGCCAGCCGCGCCCCTTACCCTTGATGAGCCGCCCTGTATTGATAAAAGGTTGGAGCCGAGCGTCCTGATCCTGTCCTCCATGGATGCCTTGGCGCCCTGGCCAAGCGCGAGCATTGCTATGACTGCGGCAACGCCGAATAAAATCCCGAGCATTGAAAGAAACGAACGCACCTTATTCGAGAATATCGCCCTGAATGACTGCCTGAGGTGCTCTTTGAATTCTATTTTTCCAAAATGGGAATAGCCCTGGTCGGCCAGCTCTTTAATAGAAGCGTCGGCCCCTTCAGAAGTCCCGGTCCCGCGCATTATCTCATCAGAGACGATTTTTCCATCGCGCATTGTTATGATCCTTTTAGCGTGCTGGGCGATTTCTTTTTCGTGCGTGACAAGGATTATGGTCTTGCCCCGCTCGTTTAACCCTTTTAGGATCCTTATTATCTCTTCTTCGCTTTTTGTGTCCAGGTTTCCTGTGGGCTCGTCTGCCAGAAGTATTAACGGGTCATTGACCAGCGCCCGGGCGATCGCCACTCTCTGCTGCTCGCCCCCTGATAGTTCGCTCGGCATATGAGTCGCGCGGCTGGTAAGGCCTACTGATTCTAAATTTTCCCGGGCGTTTTCGATCATACTTTTTTTCCCGGAATAGATAAGCGGAAGCTCCACATTTTCAAGCGCACTGGTCCTGCGCAATAGATGAAACTGCTGGAACACAAAGCCGAGCAACCGGTTCCTCATATGCGCGAGCTTGTCGTCTGATAACTCTGAAACTTCAGCTCCTAAGATCCTGTATGAACCCTTATCAGGCCTGTCCAGAAAACCCAGCATGTGAAGGAGTGTTGATTTGCCCGAGCCGGACGGCCCCATAATAGCCACGAACTCGCCCTGCGCCACGTTAAGCGAGACATCCTTTAACGCGCCGATAGACGCCTCTCCCTTACCATAGGTTTTACAAATATTTTTTAATTCTATCATTGTCTCTTTCGCTGAGGTATGAATGGGTTGGTGCCTGATGATTTTCTTTTAGGTAGGTAGGCGGTATCCTGCGCGATAACACTGTCTTCCTCGCTCAGCCCTGAGATGACCTCGGCTGTCTGGTCATTGTTTAATCCTATTTCGATATCGCGCTCTGTGGTTTTACCACGGCGGTCCTGGACCAGGACATATTGCCTCTCGCCGTCATAATGTATCGCGCTTGAAGGGATCGTCATGACATCTTCCGCCTTTTCCTCGATTACTTCCACTGTAACGCTCATACCTGAGCGCATCATTTCCGGCATCTCTTTTGGCAGGACATCCACATTATATATTGTAACGTTATTCACTATCTCAGACTCATACGCCACGTGGTCCACCACACCTTCGAGCTCGACATCAGGATACGCGTCAAGCGTTATAAAAGCGTCCTGGCCTTTTCTTATCCTTCCTATGTCAGTCTCGTCAAATTGGCCGCTTACTACCAGCCTGTCAGACAACACCAGTACCGCGTCAGAGGTCACTACGGTCTGGCCCGGCTCCACAGCGCGCACTATGACCTCGCCGTCTATCGGAGACATAATAGGCGTCTTTTTATACGCCTCTTCCCAATATTTTAATGCCTCTTCACCTTGCGAACGCGCCGCATCCACCAGAGCCGCCCTTTCAGTTGAGCTCATCCATGCCAGGATATCGCCCCTTTTAATCGCCTCCCCCTCTTTAACCAGGATCTCTTCAATGCGGCCGCTTACGGATGGCTTTACTTCGAGCCGGTTCTGCGGCTCGACAACGCCTGTAGTGATGACCATTATCTCGACTGTACCCATGCCCGGATTTATAATTTTATTATCTCTTCCGGCAGGCTGGTCTTTATTCGCTTTTGAACGGACCATCAAAAACACTACAGCGCATAATACTATTCCTGCTATAATAAGCCCTTTTTTATTTTTAATCATATTCCAGTGTGCCTCCTATTGCCTGAATCCAGTATGCCTCGGCGATCAGCATGGTTGCCCGGGCGTTCAGGTATGATTTTTTGGAGTTTACGAGATTGTCTTCTATGATTATCCAGTCGTCAAATGAGGTGAGGCCTGTTTCATATTGGGTGGTTGTTATCCTTGCCCTCTCTTCTGCCGCTTCAAGGAATTTTTTCCGCACAGAGACGTTTTCTATAGAGTCCTGGAGGTCCTTCCATGTATCTTCTAAAGTAAGCAAGACAGTGTCGCGGCCGCTCCGCTCATCTGATTCCAGCTGGCGGAGTTTTGCCCTGGCCTTGGAGACATCAGCAAAACGGCTCCCGCCTTCAAATATGGGTAAAGACACTGTGACGCCATAAGTCCAGTTGTCGTTTTCAGGCGGCCATTCATCGTTTGTTTTACCTACAGTGCCATTCACGTAGACCGTTGGGAAAAAATCCGCCTGCTCTGATTTTAGGTCAGAGCGGGCTGCTTCTTTCTTTGCTATTAATTCCCGGAGAAAAGGCGTGGTGTCAGCCAGCCCTTCGATGTCAGGTTTAGAGTCATGCTCTTCTCTGGCGGAAAATTCGCCTTCTACTCTCATGGGGTCAAATCTTTCGAGCCCCATTTCCTTTGACAGGTCGCGCTGTGAAAGCGTAATACTTCTTTCCGCCTGCCTTACTTCGTAGTCCGCGTTGGCAAGGTCTGCATCAGCTGTTAAAAGCGAGCCCTTGTGCTCCCTTCCTCCCTCGTATCTTAATTTTACCAGTTCGAGGTTCTGTTTCCTGCGATCAGCGATTTCTTTTGTAAGAGTAGTGAGCTCCTGCGCCTTTAAAAGCTCGGCAAAGGCGCTCCGCAGGTTCAGTCGTATATTTGAAGAAGTAACCGCGTAATCATATTCCTGCGCATTAAGGGTCTTAGAAGAGCTGGATATATTATGCAATGTCTTAAATCCGTCAAAGACAAGCTGCTCACCTGTGACGCTGTACGCGTAAGTGTCAGTGGTGACTTTGGTGGACGCGGCCTTCGCGCTTTTGCCTGATAGAGAAGCGCTGATGTCAGGAAGGGCGGCGCTTATATCAATGATCTTATCCATCCTTGCCTGCCTGACCTTTTCAGAAGCGGAGACTAGATCAGGATTATTTTTCTTTGCCTTTTCGACGCAGTCTTCCCATGTAAAAGCATCCTGCGAATACGCCGTGCCTTTGGATAAAAATAGAACCAGAAAAATAAAAAGATAGAGCCTTTTCATATATTTATCAGCAATATTATACCATATTTTCGCAATATGTACAGATAAGAGGTTGGATATTATTTAAAATTCTTCTTTATGGTACTTGTTCTTCTTGTTTTTGCGCCAGCCGCCTTTCTTTCCTTTAAAGTGCTCTTTTTCTTCTTTAAACTTCTCGTATTGCTCTGGCGTAAGGACCTCTCTCATAGAAAGAACGCTTTCAACCCTTTGCTCGAGCTTGTATTCCATGAGGGCGCTGAGTTCTTTCACTATAGAATTTATCCTTGCCCTGTTGGTTGTCGCTTTTTCCAGCTCTTCCTTGAGCTCTGCCTTTTTTGACTGGATCTTATCCATGAGCTGCTTTTTGGCCTCTCTCTGTTCGGTCTTGAGGGCCTTGATCTTTTCTTCCTGCTCAGGCGTCAGGCCCAATTCCTTAGTAAGGTTATCTGTCTTTTTCCCGGCGTACTCCTCGCCTTTTTCCTGACCAGAGCAATAGGCAGGCCATGCATATGCTGCCACGCCCGAAAACACCACCAGTGTTACAACCGCGCTGATAACTATGTGTTTAAATTTCATGTTCATGGCTATCGCCTCCTTTCACTACCTTAGACAAGTTAGATATGAGAAAAGTTCCCTTTAAAGAAAATATTCCTCTATTACCGTGCCCAGGCCCTCGTCCTCTCCGTTCGTAAAGCCGGACGCGCCATTATCCAGGTAAGCAAAAAACCCTGCCTGCTCCTCTATATAGCTGGCTACCGGCCCCGGCCCTGTGAAAAACGGCATTGTGAAAATCGCTATTAAAATAACGGCCACTGCGGCTAGCGCAAGAGAAAACGCCGGCCTCCTGATAATAAAAACAGGCTCTTCCTCTGGCGCGGCTATCGCCTCTCTAACATTGTCCCAGACAATGCCTGGCGCCTCTAGCTTTCCGGCATTTTTAAACGGCTCTATGACTTTTTTTTGCAGCGCGCTTTCAAATTCCCTGCA
The DNA here is from genome assembly GCA_018902915.1 of Candidatus Omnitrophota bacterium. Classification (GTDB taxonomy): domain Bacteria; phylum Omnitrophota; class Gorgyraeia; order Gorgyraeales; family Gorgyraeaceae; genus JAHIPS01. The sequence continues at coordinate 12,649 of JAHIPS010000068.1, forward strand.
ACCGCCGCAGCCAGCCAGGTGTTTTCTGATTTCCCGCTCCAGCTCTGGCCCTGCCTCGCCATCCACATAATCTGTCATGATAAACTCTCTAATCTTTTTGCAATTCATATCTATCACCTCTTTTTCCAAGGGCTAATAGCGCCTCCCGAGCCCTTTTAAGTCTTGTTCTTACGGTATTTATATTGATACCCAATGCCGTTGATATCTCTTTATAATTCAATCCCTCGATCTCCCTCAATACTATGCACACTCTCTGGTCAGGATTAAGCGCGTTCAATAAAGATGAGAGGAGAGTTTTATTGTCTTCGGCGTCCATGCCATGCGTTACTGTTGCGCGGTCATCCCTGGACCCAAGCGCAACATCATAATCAGCCCTCCTACCCATCACCTTTGAACTTTTCTTTAAGGCGTTTAGCGCGGTGTTGGCCGTGATCCTGTACACCCATGTATTAAAGGAAGAGCGGAATCTGAAGCTTTTCAGATTATTGTATATTTTTACAAACACATCCTGTGTGACCTCTTTCGCGTCATCCGCGTTAGTCGTGATCCGCAATGCCACGCTATATACAAAACCTGACGTAATCCTGTAGATCTCCTCGAAGGCCATGATATCGCCTCTCGACGCCTGTATTAAAATATCCATGGGGATGTTTTGCATACTATCCTCTACTATCTTAGACAACAAGGCCATTGCAAAAGTTCCATTTTTTATTATATCACATTATGAGAACTTTTTAGATGGTTTTGTTGTCAAAGTCTGTAAAGATGGATCTCATAGGAAACATCACGGGAATAGGCCGGTCTAAAAGTCCCTTATTTGACAAACTCGATTTGTCAAATAAGGGATAATCAAAGCTCTCTTGTCGCAATAAGGTTTGCGCCAAGGCCCAGAAGATCTTTTGCAATAATGTCGCCTGTTTTGACGCGGCTGATGGCCCTAATCTTTCTTATGGCTTTCATGGCGTCAGATATCCTGGCCTTTGGGATGGGTCGATCTGTCCTTACAGGAAGGAGCTTCAGAGGAAAGCCCTTTGTGAGTATAGTTGCTGTCAGGATCCTTCTGGGGTCTTCTATCTCTGATATAGCATATGTTTCGCCTTTGGGGCACTGGTTGCCAGTGACTTTGACCACGCGGCAGTTCTCGATGTCCACGTCCAACGCGCAGCCCTTGGGGCATTCTATGCATATAAGGTTTTTCTTCATCCAGCGCTCCTCAGATACTCTGCGGCGAGCTTGCCTGCAAGCTCGCTATCTTTTGACACAGAATCAGCCAGGTCATATACCTTAAAGGCATTCCCGCATACAAATAATCCCGGGATAGAGGTCTTGTTGGTTTCGTCTGACACAGGGCAGTTTGTCTTTTTGTCGATCCTGACGCCTGCCATTTCTATGAGCTCGTTTTCAGGTATAAGACCTACTGATATTAAAACAGTGTCGCAATCTATTTTGAATTCTGTGCCAGCGACCTCGCGCATGCAGCTATCCACCTTTGCGACGCTTACTCCAGTGACCCTGTCTTTTCCAAATATCTTCAGGATCTTATGATTAAAATAAAGCGGTATGTCAAAGTCAGTCACGCACTGGACAACGTTTCTTAAAAGGCCTCTTGTCTTGTCCTGTATTTCAATGACTGCTTTCACCTTCGCGCCCTCCAGCGTAAACCGCCTCGCCATTATAAGCCCTATATCGCCTGAGCCCACTATCACGACCTCGTTACCCGGCAAAAGCCCCTCGATATTTATGAGTTTTTGCGCGAGGCCGGCGGAAAATATGCCTGAAGGCCGCGTGCCTGCTATGTGCGTCATCTCCCTTGTCTTTTCCCTGCACCCAGTAGCCATTATGAGGCACTTTGCCTTTACTGTTTCAATCTTACCTGGCTTAAAATATGTAAGGACCTTATCCTTTGTCAGGTGCGTTACAAAGCTCCTCGCACTGATCTCTATCTCAGGTATGGCGTTTATTTTTTTAATAAATCTATCAGCGTATTCAGGCCCTGTAAGGACTTCCTTGAAATAATCGATGCCAAAGCCAGTGTGTATACACTGGTTCAGGATACCGCCCAGATACTGGTCGCGCTCCAGTAGAAATATATCCTTTACGCCGTTTTCGTGGGCAGATATCGCAGCCCCCATGCCTCCTGGCCCTGCCCCGACTATCACTAGGTCTCGCTCAATCATCTCCTCTATCCTTTTTAACGATTTCAGAGCCCCTGCCCCTTTTTGTGATCTCTTTTAAGGGCGTGTTGGTTTTTTCAGAAAGTATTTTCATGAGTCGCGTGGTGCAGAAACTCCCGTGGCACCTTCCTGCCTGGGCGCGCGTGCGGAATTTTATGCCGTCCATGGTCTTTGCGCCGCGGTCAACGGCGCCCTCCACCTCTTTCGCGGAAACCATTTCGCACCTGCATACGATATCGCCGTATCCCGGGTCTTTTTTAATAAGGGCTCTTGCCTTTTTAATGGGCGCGGCGAACAGGTGTATGGTCTTTTTCCTGTGGCTGTGAAACATGAGTTTCTTTTTCAATGCAAGGCCGTTTTCTTTAAGCAAGTCGCGCGCCATGAGGGCTATTGCAGGAGCAGCTGTAAGACCAGGCGACTGTATGCCTGCGACATTTATAAAACCAGGCGCTTTTTCCTCGTGCCTTATGATAAAATCATTGCCGCTTACCGGCCTGAGGCCTGCGAAATACGCTATGATATCTCTCTCGTCGATCGAGGGAATTAATTTCTTAGCATCGGCAAGGACTTTTTTAAGGCCCTCGTCTGTGGTAGACAGGTCATCTTTATCCTCTATATCCTCTGCTGTGGGGCCTATAATGGGATTTCCGTCAGCTGTTTTGATTACAAGCACTCCCTTGGATGTCCTGGCGGGCAGCGGGAAAATAAGGTGGTTAGCAAGATATTCTTTTTTCTTGTCCAGCAAAAACTCCTCGCCTTTTCTGGGAGTTATTTTAAAATCATCTATGCCCAGCATCCCTGACACATCATCCGCGAACAGCCCTGCCGCGTTTATAAGAAATCTCGCCCTGAATACGCCCATGGACGTGGATATCTCAAAATATTCTTTTTTCTCAATAGCCTCGACCTTTGTCTCTGTAAAAAGCTCGACCCCGTTTCTCGCGGCATTTTCGCTTAAGTCATACACAAGACGGTAAGGGCTTATAATCCCTGCCGTGGGCGCGAAAAGCGCGGCAATCGCTTCTTTATTCAGATTAGGCTCGTTTTTCCTGAGCCAGGAGCTATCGACTATTTCGAGGCGCGGCACGCCGAGTGATTCTCCTTCTTTTTTAAGCCCATAAAGGCGCAATTTTTCCTCTTCAGTGAAAGCCACTATGAGCTCGCCTGTTTCTTTGAAATCAACGCCTAGTTCCATGGAGATTTTTCGGGTGAGGATATTGCCCTGGACGCAGAGTCTTCCCTTTAATGAGCCGGGAGGATTCTGTGTGCCAGGATGTATGATACCGCTATTGGATTTGGAAACGCCGAACGCAAGCTCTGTTTCTTTTTCCAGAAGAGCGGTGTCGAGCTTATATCGCGAAAGTTCCCGCCCGATCGCCGTGCCCACCACGCCCGCGCCTATTATGATAACGTCGTATATCTTCATGCCGTGGTAATAGTCCTTTTAACAGCGTCGCGCCAGCCCTGGTAAAGACGATTTGCTTCCGGCCTTGTCATCTTCGGCTTAAACACCCTGTCTTTTTTCCAGCACCTCTTTATCTCAGCCGCGTTTTTCCAGCAGCCTGTTGCGAGGCCAGCGAGATACGCTGCGCCGAGAGAGGTCATTTCTGTTACCTTAGGTCTTACCACGTCTATGCCCAGGATGCCTGCCTGAAACTCGCACAGGAAATTGTTTACAGCTGCTCCGCCGTCAACCTTCAGGGCCTTTATCTTCACGCCCGTATCCTTCTCCATTGCCAGAAGCACGTCTTTTGTCTGATAGCACATTGCCTCAATAGCAGCCCTTACAATATGTTCGCCTTTTGTCCCGCGCGTGATCCCGAATATTGCGCCGCGCGCGTTCTGGTCCCAGTAAGGCGCGCCCAGCCCCACAAGACCAGGCACAAAATAGACTCCTGCGTTATCTTTCACAGCCCTTGCCATTTTTTCTGACTCGCACCCGCAGCTTAAGAGCTTCAAGGCGTCTCTTATCCAGTGTATTGCCGCGCCTGTAATAAATATCGCGCCTTCCAATACATATACTGCTTCGCCTTTTGGTCCGCACCCTAGAGTGGCTATAAGGCCATGCTTTGAAACAGGCCGCGTATTCCCTGTATTTAAAAGAATGAAGCTTCCTGTGCCATAAGTATTTTTCACAGTGCCTTTTTCAAAGCATGCCTGGCCGAACAATGCTGCCTGCTGGTCGCCTGCAATGCCTGATATCGGGATGCCTGCCTCCAGCCGTCCTGTCTTTACACTCTTCCCGAAGATCCCTGACGACGACTTTACATCAGGAAGCATGTTTCCGGGAATATTGAATTTTTTAAGGATTGATCTGTCCCATTTTAAATCATCGATATTAAACAGCATGGTGCGCGAGGCGTTTGTGTAGTCAGTCGCGTGCGCTTTTCCGCCTGTGAGCTTCCATAGGATCCACGAGTCAGTTGTCCCGAATAAAAGCTGACCCTTCCTGGCCTTTGCCATTGCGCCAGGAACGTTTTTCAGTATCCACTCTATCTTTGTGGCTGAAAAATACGCGTCGATCGGAAGGCCGGTCCTTTTCCTGAAAAAATCAATTGCGCCTTTTTGTTTCTTTAATCCATTGCAGCGCTCTGCAGTCCTCCTGCACTGCCACACAATAGCCCTGTAAACAGCCTTCCCTGTATATTTATCCCAGATAACACTAGTCTCGCGCTGGTTTGTAATACCTATTGCCGCGATCGAATCCTTTGGCAAATCCTTAAGGGCCTTTTGTATGGAATTTTTCACGCTCTGCCATATCTCTTCTGGCTCGTGCTCCACCCAGCCTGGCTTCGGGAAATACTGCCTGAATTCCTCGTATGAACTCGCTATCTTTTTCCCGTTCTTATCATATACGATCGCCCTCGACCCTGTAGTCCCCTGGTCAATGGATAAAATATATCTCATCCTTCGACTCCTTTCAGTCGCTCAGGATGACCCTGAGCCTTGTCGAATGGGTCATACCCTTTCCTCCACCCACTTTAATATATCCCCGAATACTTTTTCGCGGCCAATGTCTATGGAAAGCGCATGATACATCTCAGGATACACTATTATTGTCTTATCCTTTGCAGCCAGGCCCCTGAAAAATATTTTTGTCTTTTCGCTATCCACCAGCACATCATCCCCTGACACGAGAAATAATAAAGGCGCCGCGATGCTGCCTTTTAACCTGCGCGCCTCTACCTGCGCCTTTGCCAGGCTTACCAGAAGATTCGACGTCACCAGCCTGTGTTCGCTCGGGTTTGAATCCATTACCTTTTTATATTCAACATCCCTCGTGCACATGGAAGAATCGAGCTTTACCCTGTACTGCTTCTTTGGCCGGATAATATAATTAAGGAAAATATCTATATACCCGAACACGTTGAACCTGATCTTACTCTTTATCGCCGGCGAAATACACACCACGCCGTCAAAAAGCCCAGGCCTCCTGCCTGCCATCAGAAAAATAATAAGCCCGCCCATGCTCTCGCCCAGGAGGATTATCTTTTTGCCCGGATTTTCTCGCGTGATTATATTGCAGAGTATCTGTATATCATCAAGGTAGGTATCTAATGAATCAATGTGGCCTTTTAAGCCCTGTGTCTCGCCAAACCCCTTAAGCTCGATCGCGTAAGAAGAAACATTGCGCCTGAGGAAAAACTCAGCCAGGAATTCCCATCTCCCGCTGTGGCCGCCAAGCCCATGCACCAGGAGAAAAACCGCCCCGGGTCTCGCCGCCTTCCACTCCCTGTAAAGAATCCCCTCGCTCTTCTTCATCCTCTAAATTGTAGCACAACTTAAAACTTATTCAATAGGGGTCTCGATACAGCGCAAGTAACTTTATTCTATGTGCTGCTGCGCGATGCCCGGGACGGAACCGGAACAGGCCGGTCAGTATCCAGATCTAGCCTGGCGCGCCACTCATCAAAATTTATAATAGCATCTATGTAATTAAAAATGCGGGTGGTTTCTGCTTCAGGGGCCTTTTCCGCGTATCCGCCAAGAACGACCAGCCTGGTCGCCTCTGTAATGTCTTTAAATTCTCTGAACTCGAAAAACACAGGTGGAAATTCTTGTTCTTTAAACCATTCTGCGTATGCCGGCGTCGGGGTATTATCAAAACGCATCTGCGTAAAGTGTAGAAAAGACCTGATCTCTCTCGTCCTTTCACCCGGATAAGAATCGTCCCAGATCCCCTCAAAAAAACTCATAAAATATTTCCTGCCTGTAAGATTATCAACGATAATGTTTGCAACATGCCTTCCTACATTTAATCTCTTCATTTCAGGGTGCAAGACCTCTACTAATTGAACCGTTAATCTGTCGCCGTAAAGTTTTTCTATCACATACCTGGTGGCAAAACCGCTTGTCACGCACCCGTAAGGGTAGTCGTTTACTATCACCTTTTCACTGTCCACTGTAAAACCTGATTTTTCCGTAGTCACCTCGACTATTTTATCCATAATCGGCTGGAATTCTTTTGCAAACTTAATTAACCCCTCCTCCACCTCTTGTCCTTTTTCTTGCCCTTTCTTCCTCATTACATAAAAAGCCGAGCCTATGGCCCCTACCGGCACCCTTCTTATACTGAAGTATTTTTCAAAAAGCGGCGGGTAGGCCCTCTTCTGCGTGGACACAGGTTTGATCTGTGACGCGATTTTTCTGTCGCCGCCGAATTCTTCAACATACCTGTCAGCCGCGTGGGTAAGCAAATGGACCTCGAAGGCAAACATAAACGTTGTATCTTCTGACGCTGCCCTGCCTAAGAAATCTATGCATTCTTTCTGGTGTGGGATATCAAGATGATAAAACGCGAGATTGCACACGACTAAATCCGGCTGGTCTTTCAGGACATCGGCCATTAATCCATTATCCCTGACATCCCCGATGGAACCCTGCCTGAACTTTATAATGTCCATCAGCCTGGCCCTGTTCTTATTTATTGCCTTGATATGCAGCTTTACTTCTTCAGGCGCATTATAAGCTTCGTACAGCGTGTGTTCTAAGGTAAACTCCTTTATCTCTTTTATCTCCTTTTCTGCTTTCGGGTCCAACTGCACGTCCTGGATCTCAAGTATTACATCCCTGCCGAATACTAATCCAGGGTATTTATTTTTTAACTCGCGCTCTATGGATTCCATCAATGTAGCCCCTATGGAAACAGGATCATACCCGCCTCCCAGCGTGACCAGCCTTACATATACTGGCTCAGCTCCTTTTCTTGCCTTTATTTTCTGCGCGAGCAGGCCAGACACCATCTTACTGATAAATCTATGCTGTTCCGGGATCCTGTAAATGTAGGTTTTATTCTTGGGTTTTAAAAATTTGATCAGATAATCGTAGGCTTCTGATTGGGGATTATTTTCGAGGTCTTCAATAAATCTTCCCCAATCCATGGAGTATACTTTTTTAAAGACTTTGCTTTTCTCCACAGAATTCGTAAAATCTTTTAACTCAAAAGGCCGGATATTATAGTAAGTTAAAGGGCCTGAGCGGTTCCCTATAAGGGAAATGACTTTTTTTAACCTGCCCATGGCTTCCAGCATACGGACATTGGTATCATCATCCGCGCCTACTTGTAACCGCAGGGCCTCGCCGGAATACGCGTGGTCAGGCAGCGCCGCGCTCCATAGTATAAATATTAAAGCTATACCAGCTATCTTCCACATTTTCCTCATAATCATGCTCACTTATTTGACAAATCGTGCGTGTCGGATTTGTCAAATAAGGGGAGTAAAGGAGTTTATAAAGTCGTTGGTATTAATGGGCATAAAAAGGCCATATTTCCCATGGCCTTGCCCCTGTTTTTACTATAAAGATATTATATCAGATTACACGGACTAAGTCTATACTAATTTCCTGTAGACATCCAGCGTGTTTCTCGTTACGATCTTTTTGGTGTAATGCTGTTCTACCAACTGCCTGCCTGTGCTGCCAAGACGGTCATGCAGCTCTTTGTTACTGATAAGCTGGATCACCCTTGAGGCAAGCGCTTCAAAGTCTCTTATGGGCACTACGAACCCATTGATGCCGTCTTTTATGATCTCCGGCATGCCCCCTGTCTCAGTCACTACAATTGGCTTTGCTGAAGAAAGCGCCTCGAGCATGGTAAGTCCGAAAGGCTCGGAAGCCGAGGAAGGATAAACACAGACATCTGAGGCAGCGTAAAGTTTCGGCATATCCTTAAGATCAAAGGAATCTATCAGGACATTCTTTCTCATATTGAAAAAATCAACTAAATCTACCATGTAGGCAATGTCTTTTTGCTGGCTCTGCGCCCAGTCTATGATATTCTTTGTGCCTGCGAGTATCAATATCACGTTTGGGATCCTCTCCCTTATACGCCTGAGCGCCTTTATGCTCACATCGCAGCCCTTGGCAAGCCCCATCCTGGCAGGGTGAAATATTACTTTTTTATTTTTTAACTGCGGGTATTTTTTGAATATGCTTTTATACTGGATCCCAGGGCTGTAAAGATCCTCGTCTATGCCATGGTGGACAACTGTGATTTTTTTATGCGAAACGCCTACACCTATGAGCTCCCTTTTTATAAAATGACTTACAGCTATAATGTGACCCCATTTTATATTCCTCGTAAGATCCAAAAATAAATTATCATCCCAGACATTGTGCGCGGTCAATACCAGCGGCGCGCCGAATTTCTTTGAAAGCATTGCCAGGGTCCTTGTGTGCGACTTTGAAAAATAGTGCATGTTATGACAATGGATAATATCTGGCCTGGTGCGTTTTAAAAAACCAGTAAACACCCTCTCAGTTTCGCTCAATAACCCATTAAGCCCTCTTTTGGCAAGCCAGTTCAGGTCCATTATAGGTGTCCTGTAAATACCCACGCCTTTATATTTATCTACCACCTTTGCGCCTTCTGCTACCCCTGTCAGAAGATCTACCTTATGCCCCATCCTGACCATTTCAGGCAATAAAATCGTAAGGTGCGTCTCTACGCCTCCTATCATAGGAGGGAATCCCCAGTGAAGCTGCACTATTTTTAATGGTCTATTTTTCTTTGCCATGGTTATCCGCCTCTCTTCCTGATAAAACTATAAGGTTTATTCGCCTCTATTCTACTAAGGGCGTTATAGACCTTTATTTTTAAGCTATCTCTTCTCTTTGAATAAAATTGCAGCCTAAGCCTGGTATGATTAATAGCTATTTTTAAATTGTACCCCTGCCATTTTAGACAAAAAGAAACTTCTTTCCAGCCATCAGGCAGTCTGGGGTTGATGGAAAGCGTCTCATTCAATATCTTTATGCCCGCAAAGCCATGTATCACTGCCTGCCACGTCACGCCCAGTGATGCAGCGTGCATACCGTCACTGGTATTGCCGTATAAAAGCGTGAGGTCCATATTTGCCGCCACTTCAAAATATTTATAAGCCGCATCAATATCGCCTATCTCTACAGCCATGGCCGCGTGTACTGCCGCGCTCAGGCTGGACTTATGCACAGTGCGCTTGAGGTAATAATAAAAATTCTTTTCCTTTGTCTTTAGATCAAAATTATCCGAGAGAAGGTATAAAAGCATCACGACATCAGCCTGTTTCACGAGCTGGGTCTTGCCTATATCCTTTAATTTTATACTCTTTGGAATCGGCGGAATCGGATGCCTCTTAAGGTTTTTTAGCTCCACCTTTTTCTTTCTAAAATACCCGTCAAATTGCTCTATCAGGCCGTTTCTTTTGACATTAAGCACTATCTTTGGCACGATCTTTTTCCATTCCACGACCTCGCTATTTTTTAAACCTATCTTTTTTGAGAGCCGTTTGTATTCCATGGGATAACGCCTCTTCATCTTCTGGTGCATACCATAGCCTACGAGCAGGTTAAACCTCGCCATGCAATTCGTGTAGGCGTTATTATCAACGTCCTCGTGAAACTCGTCCGGCCCGATCACATGTTTTATCTCGTATTTTTTGAGTTTTGAATTATATTCCACCCTTGATGCCCAGAATCTCGCTGTTTCAAAGATCACCTCAAATCCGTGCTTAAGCATAAATCTTATATCCTGTGTGGCGACATAATAGTGATAGACCGCGTACGCGACATCAGCTGTAATGTGATGCTCCATTTCGTGCGTGCGGATATGTATGAGCGAACCGTCAAAATTCTTTGCCCACGCGGGCGTAGTCTCTTCCCCTGTATCAGCTGACTCCCATGGAAACATCGCGCCTTTAAAGCCACGGCTTTCAGCTATGCGGCGCGCGGCATCCAGGCGGTTATACCTGTAAAGAAGCATGTTCTTCGCGACCTTTGGCCTGTTATACAGAAAAAATGGGAGTATGAATATAGCCGCATCCCAGAAGATATGGCCGCGGTATCCTTCGCCGCTCAATGTCTTGGCTCCTATGCTGGATTCGCCATTAGCCTCGCGGCCGCATATAAGAAGATGGTACAGGTTAAAGTGAAGCGCTTTTTCGTCCTTTGGAGCGCCCTTTATTCTGATTTCAGACGCCTGCCATAATTTCTCCCATGACACGACATGCTCATGGAGTATCCTCTCAAAGCCCATGTTTGCGCTTTTCTTGAGAAACCCCTTTACAACCGGCTTTATCTTTTTCGCGTTTTTATCATAGGATGTGAATATGGAGAAGATAGTGGTCACGCAGGCGGTCTGGTTTTTCTTCAGCTTGATCTGCGTGGTAACGTGTCTTGCAAAACGATTGGAAGAGCCTTTTTCAATGATCATGGACTTGCCGTAAGCGACAAGGATATCTTTTTCAAGCGTCCTCACTGCCAGGTATTCGCCTGTGTCAAACTGGGACACATCCTCTATCCTGAAATGTTTCTTGTTTCCCTCTGTGAGAAAGCCCACGTTGGTCACAGACAGATCCAGCAGGTTCCCCACTGTAAAACTCGCCTGCTCGTCAAGCGGCGTTATATAGACCCGCATGGCGATAATATGTTTATTTCGCATGCTGACAAACCGCATGGACTGGTAGTCAAACCTTTTTTTATGGCTGTTCTGGTAGATCGTGCGCCTGGTCAAAAGCCCGTGTTTCATATCCAGCACTCTTTCGTGCTCCATGATATCCATTGTGCCTGCGCCCAGCCGTTCCCCGCCCGCTGTTATCCTTAGATTAATGGGGTTAGGCAGGTTCACGAGCTCTGTTACCTGCGCGCCTGTTTTGTCATAGAGCCCTGCTATATACGTGCCTGGCCTGGCGTCAAAAGGCACTTCTTCCAATATGCCGCGGCTTCCGATAAAACCATTCCCGAGCGCGAACTGGCTCTCCCTGGAAGACTGCATCTTTTTATTCCATTTGTTTTCCTTTAAAAGCCATTTATCCTCAGATATGTATTTAGCAAAATGGTCTTTCATGTCGCCTCGATTGTCATTGCGAGCGAAGCGAAGCAATCTCAAAAATCATGAGATTGCTTCGGCCGCTTTGCGGCCTCGCAATGACAGAGTTGCGTTAAAATAACTTTTTTATCGCCTCTAAATTCGTTTCACCCAGATCCCCTACTACCAGATCCGCCTTTTTTAATCTCTCTGGCTTTCCATACCTGTCAATGCCCACGCACCTCATGCCAGCCCTTTTAGCTGCCTCTACGCCTAAAACAGCGTCTTCAAATACAACGCATCCAGCTGGCTCCGCAGCCATTCTTTCCGCGGCCATAAAAAATACCTGGGGATCCGGCTTCCCCTTAGTAACATCATTGCCAGTGATGATAACGTCAAAAAGCTCTACCAGCCCGACTTTCCTGAGTATTGACAGGCAATTCTTACTGGAAGATATCACGCCCCTTTTTATCTTTTCTTTTTTAAGCGCTTTGACTAAATCCACTGTAGTACTATACACGGGGATATCCTCGCTATTAAGATATTCCAGGAAATATACCTGCTTTTTATCAGCTGCCTTTTTCAATTCCTCATCGCTTAAATCACTCAATATTGCCCTTGCGCCGTCTGTCCTGGGAATACCGTCCACCTTCTCTTTGTAATCTTCAAAGGTAAACTTCTTCCCATATTCAGAAAACATCCCCTGCCATGCCTTAAAATGAAGCGGCACAGTATTTACTATCACGCCATCAAGATCAAATATCGCTGCCTGCATGATCACTTCCCTTCATTCAATTGAGATGTGCAAAGCGGACACCTCGTTGCCTTGATCGATATGCTTGAAAAACAATGCGGACAGGACTTCTGGGTAGGCGCTATTGATCCCGTGTCTTCTTTTCTTCGCAGACTATTTATCTGCCTGACCAGCAAAAAAATGCATATGGCCACCACGAGAAATGAAATGACGTTATTTATAAAAATACCATAATTTATCGTGGCTGCGCCTGCTGCCTTTGCCTCTGTCAGGGAATTATACGCCCCTCCGGTAAGATTTACATATAGACTCGAAAAATCTATCTTCCCTGTAATAAGTCCTATGGGGGGCATTATTATATCCGAGACCAATGAGTTTACTATCTTTCCAAATGCCGCTCCAATAAGAATACCTACTGCCATATCTACGACATTGCCGCGCACCGCGAATTCCTTAAATTCCTGTATGATCTTCATTTTAACCACCTCTCGCAATGTATTTTATCATAAAGGACGTACGGATAGTACTATTATTTTCTCTTCTGGAATGAGCCGTTGAACGTGCGGAAAAAACTTCCGTGAGGGGCTAATGGAAAGATGGCATGTTCGCTCGCGAACCTCATATCCTCTAAGGAATCAAAAACGGCGTCAATGCCTCCAGACTCATCTCACACCTGATTCGTTAAATATCAGCGCTGGCTTATAGGCGTCCAGCGTGACAGAAACACCGAACGGCAATGTCACATTCAGTTCCCCTGGAACCTTATGCCCTGAAGGAAACCCGTATATGATCGGGACCTTTACATCGCTAAGTATATTACATAAAACGTTTTTTATATTATGTTTTTTGCCGGAGCGGTCTATACAGCCAAGCATCCTGCCAAGCACCATGCCTTTTATCTTCCTCAATTTTCCCGCAAGTTTAAAATGCATCAGATAATGGTCTATGGTCTCCAGGTCTTCTCCCACGTCCTCTAGAAAAAGTATCTTGTTGTCCGTATTTATGTCATACGGTGTGCCTATGGCGTTTACTAAAAGCGACATGTTGCCGCCTACCAGAATGCCGCTCCCTCTGCCGGATCTTATGGTTTTTATCGTCGGAAATCTTTCTTCTCCCGGCGAAGCAGGGTCTGTGATCGCCTTCAGTAAATGATGCAGTGTGACGCTATTCATGTTTTCGTGTATCTCTCCTGCCACGACTGGACCGTGGAACACGACCATCCTTCCCACCTTATAAAGATAGGAAAGGAGTATGGTTATGTCGCTATAGCCGATAAATATCTTCGGGTTTCTTCTTATGATATGCTTGTTCAGGTACGGGATAGTCCTTATCGAGCCGTATCCTGCCTTTGCGCAGAATATCGCCTTGACGGATTTATCCGCGAACATGCGGTTTATCTGGCCTGCCCTTTCCCTGTCATAGCCGGCCATTGACCAGTATCTTGAGAAAATAGAACGTTCAAACTTTACCCTGAAGCCCAGGGTCCTCAGCTTATTCACGCCCTGCCTGAACTTATGCTGGTCAAAGCTCCATGCGGGCGCGACTATCCCGACCGTATCGCCTTTATTCAGACGCATAGGTTTTCTTGGTTTATATGCTCTCATCTTCTATATTCGCTTTGGCAAGCCATATGGTACGATTTATGCTCGAAGCCAGGCCTTTCTGCGCCCTCCACGCTATTTCCACGATCCTCTCAGCCACATGCTCTACCACTTCTGCGACAGGTCCTCTACCGACCTTCTCGGAACGCACGCAGAGCTCTGGCTGGTCATTTACATAATCTATGACCAGAAATCTCCTGTCCTTGCCCTTGCCTGTCACAGCGATCTCTGTCGTGAAAAAATCCATATCTGTTATGCGGGCTATCTCGGATGTAATCCTGGCGAGCGGCAGAAGCTTATGGTTGTACATCTCCCTGAGCGTGACATGCCAGTACCCGCCGTTTTCAGTATTCCACCAGCACGGTATTATCTCGCCAAACAGAAAATACACCCTGAACCAGCCCTGTTTTTCCCCGAGAGGCACCGGCTCTATCTTTTCCTGCAATAAAAAGTTGTCGCCCCTGTTAAAGTGCCTTGCCTGCGCTATGTCATTGATGGTGTCTGTCGCGTTCTTTACCACGCCTTTTTGTCCAAATCCTGAGGCCGGTTTTATAATAAACGGCGCTCCCAGCTTTTTTATCTCTTCTTTTGTCAGCGTAAAATCATCCGGCTCCCAGTTGCGCACCACTATCGTATAAGGCACAGGTATCTTTGCCCTGACCAGATCATAGTGGGCGACTGACTTGTTGGACGCCTGCCTGGCATCATCAGGATCGCACACCACCCAGCCGTCAATATCCTTTACAGCGTAACAGAGCCGGGCGAACGGGTCGCTTTTATCGTCGTAATTCGCCTCGTTATCCAGGAGAAATCTTATCTTAAGCCTTCCCTTTTCAAGATCCTCTATCACGCGCGATACATTATTGCCGGAGACCAGGAGAAACCTCATCTTTTTCAGGCCGCACTCTCTCCTCACCCATTTGACAAACGGTTCTTTTGCCCCGCTGTTCCACGCCAACGCGAAATCGTATGTCTTCATGACCCCATTGCCTCCACTGATTTTTTCTTTACTTCTCTGATCCCATATCGTGAAAACGCGCTGTTGAGTATTGAAATAACGAGCTCCTCATACGCGATCTTATTTTTTCGCGCCATGATGGCCAGGTCCCCGTATTCAGGCGACAGACCAGGCAGCGGGTTTATCTCCAGGAGGTACGGGTCATTGTATTCGGATATCCTGAAATCTATCCTTGATACGTCCCTGCAGCCGAATTCCCTGTATGCCATCAGGGCAAAGCGTCTTATCTGTGTCTCCAGGACATTGTGTATTCTGGGAGGAGATTCATAATCCACAAGATTCTCCCAGTCCCTCTTTACTTCCAGCGAATAGAAAAAATCCTCGCCCGGATGCTTCTTATTCACTATCTCCATTAAAGCCATGACCTTTGGAAATTCGTTGCCGATAACACCCACTGTTATTTCCCTTCCTTTTATATATTCCTCTACCAGCACCGGCTGGTTAGGATATTTTTTAAAAAGTATTTTTATGTTTTTTTTCAGGCCGTGTTTATCCAGCGCCTTTGACGAATTATACACGCCTTTACTTGAGCCTTCCCACGCGGGTTTTGTTATAACAGGGTATTCCAGCCTGTCCTCCGCATCCTTTATATCCTCTATCTTTCTGACCACATAGTAAGCCGGGGTGGGGATCTTCGCGGCATGGAGAAGTTTTTTAGTCACTATTTTATCCAGGGTCATGCCCAGCGTCAGGGGGTCG
Organism: Candidatus Omnitrophota bacterium; assembly: GCA_018902915.1. Taxonomy (GTDB): domain Bacteria; phylum Omnitrophota; class Gorgyraeia; order Gorgyraeales; family Gorgyraeaceae; genus JAHIPS01. The sequence goes on from JAHIPS010000068.1 coordinate 28,178, forward strand.
GACCCGGAATAAGGGATGTTAAACGCTTCGAGCACTGAAGGCACGAATGATTCGCGGTTCCTGCCATAATAACCCTCGGCGATATTGAATACAAAGTCTATCTTTTCCTTCTTTAATCTATCCGCCATGTCCAACCTGGCGCCCAGCATGGCTGTCTTGAAACCGTATTTCTCGAATATTAGAGAGAGCGCGTCTATTGTCTTTCGCGAATCAAACTCCTCGTTGAACTCATTGTTCATTATTGAAAGGGGCGAAACCTCGTCCTTTAGATTATAGGTCAGGCCTATTTTCATCTTTGCCCCTCCGGATTATGGTATTTAAAAAGCTCTCCTTTGTAGCTTTTAAAAACAAAGTGATCCTTTTCCCTGGATACCAGGTATTCCGGCTGCAACGGCACCTTGCCCTGGCCTTCCAGCCCGTCTATTACATAAGTCGGAACGCAAAGTCCGGACGTGAACCCTCTCATCGCTTTTATTATCTCCAGGCCTTTGTCTATTGATGTCCTGAAATGACCTGTGCCTGTTACAGGATCGCACTGGAAAAGGTAGTACGGCCGCACGCCCATCCTCAAAAGTCCCTGGCACAACTTCGTCATGATCGCGGCATCGTCATTTATGCCCTTAAGAAGCACTGTCTGGTTGTTCACAGGTATGCCTGCGCATAATATCCTGTCGCAGGCCCTGGCTGATTCAGGGGTTATTTCATTAGGGTGGTTAAAATGCGTATTGAGCCAGATAGGCCGGTATTTCTTCAGCATGCTCACGAGCTCGTCATCTATCCTCTGCGGCAGGACCACCGGACACCTTGTCCCTATCCTTATTATCTCCACATGGCTCATACCCCTTAATCTTTTAAGAATGGCCTCTAATTTTTCAGTTGATAAAATGAATGGGTCCCCGCCTGAAAGGATCACGTCTCTTATTTCTTTGTGGTCACTGATGTAGGCATATATGTCTTCCAGTTCCGAGGCGGTTCTGGTCCAAAAACCCTTGTGCCATTCTCTTTTTCTAGTGCAGTGCCTGCAATACACTGGGCAGATGTCTGTCAGCCCTACAAGTACCCTGTCAGGATAGCGGTGCACAAGGCCTTTGACCACAGTGTCTTTTTCCTCTCCGAGCGGGTCATCCTGAAGCTCAAGATACAGCCTTTCCTCGTATTTTGACGGTACGCACTGAAGTCTTACAGGGTCTTCGGGGTTTTGCCTGTCTATAAGAGAGAGATAATAGGGTGTGATCCTGAACGGGTAATTAGAGATGGCCGCGGCTAGGCAGTCCACTTCCGCGGCATTTAATGAAAACGCCTTTTTCAATCCTTCGATATCCTTTATTGAATTTCTTAGCTGCCGCCTCCAGTCATTCTTTTCCCGGCTACATCCGGGAGGTTGATCATTTTCGAGCGAGACTTGTTCAGTTTCTGTCTCCATTTCCAGATCCTCTCCTTTCAGTTTAAAAGATCCTTGTATTAATATTCCATATCTTCTTCGGGCAAATAGTCGGTTTCTTCTCCCGCGGCAACCACTAAGGTAATGACCTTTGCGATCTTGTCTTTGTCGTCAAGCACATAATCGATTTCAATGGTATCGCCTTCGGCTATGTCTTCCATGGACTCGATATTGTAGAGTTCCACGTCCGGGTCTATTCTGTAAACTACATTTATATCCTGGTCTGTCTCATAGTCATACTCCATAAGGGTGATCTCTTTGGCAGATACCTTTACGGCCATCCCCCAGGAGTAATCCATCTCCCCCTCCTCCTGGGCATGGGACAATGCCGGAAAGAGACAGGTTAACAGTGTTATTGACAATATTAAAAATAGGCGTTTTTTCATCTTTATGGCTCTCCTTTATCTTCAGCGTTTCTTCTTTAATCTCCTCAACTTCTTTAAATCACCTCTGAATGTCTCCATGCCTGAAATCCCCTGCGCGATAGACCGCACCAGCCTGTTAGAATGCCTGTCTTTTAAGCGAACCATGCAATAATATACCTTTATGCCATTTCTCCTGTCTCTCACTATGCCTGTCAGCCTTAACCTCGTAAGGTGCTTGGATATTATGGACTGGTTTTTGCCAAGGGTCCGGCAAATCTCATTGACAGCCAGCTCTTCTTTTTCCAGCAGGTTGATTATCCTCAATCTCGTGTCGTCAGAAAACGCCTTTAATATCTGCCTCGCCCTTTTAATGCGCACGCGCCACCCCCTTTCTCTCAATAACTATATGAACATATGTTCATACGCTCATAAGTATACGTAAAAAAAAGAATTTGTCAAGGACTTTTTTAGAGAGCGCTGAAAAAGTCCATCTTCGTGTCATTGCGAGCGACCGAAGGGAGCGAAGCAATCTCAAAAAAGAGATTGCTTCGGCGCTCTGCGCCTCGCAATGACACTTTTTCAGCATTCTCTTTTAGTCTTTTAGGGGCACTAAAAAACCGCTGCCAGCCTGATGCCTATCTCGGTAGAGTTATTTTCAGGCTCCCAACCAAAGCCCCAAAGTACTCCATTGTATGTGATATTCGCTGTTTCCGATTCTTCGATGTCCCAGTATCGTACAAAAGGCTCTATCAGAAAATCCGCTTTCTCGCCTTTTTTCTGGAATCTCAAAGAGGCCCTGAGTCCAAATCCGTCATTCTGGTCGTTCTCCAGGTCACTAAAGCTTGGAACAGCGCCGGAAAGATGGCTTTTCTGGATCCCCTTCCAGAAATAATCGTACTCAAATATCGCAGCCATGGACCAGTCATTGTTTAACGGGTTGATTATTTCTATTCCGATCGGCGTGTAGAAATAATTTGATTCTCTTTCATAACCCCTGTCGCCTGTTGACGAGATCATGCCTGAAGAGTCGTCATTTAAATATCTATACCCAAGGCCTATGTAAGGCGTGATTCCGTATCCTTCATATTTAGAGAAGTCATAACCGAGGAGCCCCCTGAATTCCAGCATGAAATCATCTATACTGTCGATGGTTCCTGAATTTTTGTAATCCACATGGCCATAGCTATACCTCGCATCCACATTAAACATAAAGTCTTTGCGAAAGGTGTAAGAAGCTCCGATGCCGTACATCAGGCCCTTTTCCTCCATAACGTTTGGCTCGTCATACATGATATACGATATCTCAGTTGACACGCCCAGAGAATGCTCTTTTAGCGGCTCTGCAAAACCCCTGCCAGCTCCTATAAATACAAAACATACTGTAAGGACTAAACACGTTTTCATATTATCTCTATTACCTTAAAACTTAGATATCTCTATTTAGCCTTCTTAATCTTATAATTTTATCAGATAGCACAGGGGGACCGATCTTATAATCATAGCTTCCTTTTTCTACCTTCTCAGGCGTAACATCCCAGCCGTATTGGACTGCTAAAATCTCGGCCATTCGGTGCTGCGCTTTAGAGTAACGATTGTCTTGTTCTGGGAAAAGGTCATTTAGTCTTTTGCTCGCTGCATCACTATCAATGACAAGATATGAATCATTGTGTTCTCTTATATAGGCTGCAGGATTATCAGGCGATACCTCGTCAAGCACCACGACATCAACAGATGGTATTTTACTCTTGCCATTGGCGGCAAAGATTATAGTCTCTGTCTCTTCCAATAATTCATACATGCCTGTTGTATTGGCATAGGCCTTTGGGATTCGCCCTTCTTCCAGGGCCTTCTTTACTCCTTCAATGCCAAGTTCTTCTATTTCATGTGCGGACAAACCTATCTGCGACTGTATTCCCGCGTCATCACAATTTGAATAAATTGTTCTTGGAGATAACTCGGTCCTCCTTGTGCGCTCCTCTGGCAAAGACCCTTCTTCATTAAATGCTATGTGCACTCCTTTAAACTTACGACTGCTGACCTTCCGGGCTTTACCAAGGCCGCCAAAACCGACGTGTGCCTTACGAGGACCGTCTGGCCTTGCTCTTTTTATCTCCCTATCAAAAACGCTACTATATTCGTCTGGCGATACGCTTAATACACCTTTATTCCTAAACTCTTCTATCTTTTTCCCGTACTCCTCTGTTTTATCAATCTGCCATGTTGATCTGGGGTCAACCAGGCAATAGACCTTTGGCAGTTTCTTGTTGAGCTCTTTTAACCTTTTTATGAAATTCTCGTAGATATATAAGTGATAATCAAAACTCGTCCCGCCGTATTCGTCAAGCATGAATATAACCACCCTTGACCAGTCAATGTCATCTCTTTCAGCTAGTAAATCGTATACACCGGGTAGGCCGTTTTCGTCTTTAAGAGGGGTATTTCCTGTTGGCATGCGTATAACAGCTGTCTCGCCATTGTCTTGAGCCATTACTATCCTTTCGTGAATCAGCTCCTCGACTATCCTGGCCATGTGATGTTTGCTAGACCCCATGCCGAGCTTAAAGCCAGGGTTTCTACTGAGGGAAGGTCGGACAAAATGTACAACATCCTCTCTGGTATCTTCATCCTGCTGAAAATAACTGGGTACTCGTAGCGTCTTTTCTGAAAAGGAAAGCGAATAGGCCAGATCCTGAAATAAAAACACCCCTCCTAGCATAAATATTAAAGCTATATTAACTATTCTTTTCATCTTTCTCATATATTCAGTCTCTATCCTGAAAATTAGTCCCTGTCCTAGATCGCCTCTATTGTCGAGGGCGGCTTCTGCGTGATATTATAAGTAACGCTTACCACGCCTGGCACCTCAGCGACTATCCTGTCCGCGAGTTTACAAAGCGTGTCAAAAGGCAGTTTCGTAGGAGCCGCCTCTCTCGCGTCAATGCTGTCCCAGCATCGCACCTCGATCTGCAGGCCAAAATCCCTTTTCCCGTCCCGCATGCCAGTGACCCTGTCCTGGTGCAGGATGCCCATGTACTGGAAGGCCTTTGTGTGGCAAAGCTCCTCTTCTACAATAGTGGTCGCCTTCCTCACTATGCTGATCTTTTCCCTTGTCACTTCGCCTATGACCCTGGCAGCGAGCGCTGGCCCTGGAAAAGGTATGCGGTTATACGTGGATTCAGGCAGGCCCAGCGCGGCAGCGAGCTTTCTCACGCCGTCCTTGCGCAGCTGGATAAGCGGCTCGATGATCTTGTACCCGAATGCCTTTTGGGGATCAATGCCGAGCTGCTCAAATACATTGTGCTGTCTCTTTATGCCCGCGATTGTCTCATCGACGTCTGTCAATATCGTGCCCTGCAAAAGATATTTGGCGCCGCTTTCTCTTACAAGCCTGCCAAACACGTGTTTATAAAAAGTCTGCGTAACTGCCTCTCTTTTTTCTTCAGGGTCGGTAATGCCTTTAAATGCGTTAAAAAATTCATCCTGCGCGTCTATTATCTCTATATTGACCCCCATGCTCTTGAACAATGCCTTGATCTTCTGTGGCTCGCCTTCCCTCATGATCCCGTTATCAACAAAATATGTCTTCAGCCTGTTGCCCAGCGCCTTGTGCCCGAGCATAGTGACAGCGCACGAATCCACGCCGCCTGAAAGCGCGTTAATAGCCACGCCGTCTCCGACAAGCGAGGAGATCTCTTTTGCCTTTTCCTCGATAAACTCCGTGGCATTAAACTTCTCGCGCGTTATTTCCTTGATAGCCTTTTTTTCTCCTTTCTGTTTTTAGCATCTAAAAATTATTCGCCTATGATCTTTACCAGCACCCTTTTATTGCGCTGGCCGTCGAATTCGCCGTAGAAAATCTCTTCCCACGGCCCAAAGTCCAGCTCACCGCCAGTTATGGCCACCACGACCTCCCGTCCCATCAGGGTCCTTTTGAGATGAGCATCGCCATTATCCTCGCCTGTCAGATTATGTTTGTACTTTTTAATGTCATAGGGCGCGAGCTCCTCGACCCATTCAAGAAAATCACGGTGCAGGCCGCTTTCGTTATCATTGATAAAAACGCTGGAGGTGATATGCATACTGTTCACAAGGCACATGCCTTCTTTTACCTTGCTTTTCCTGACAGCCGCTTCAACCTGCGGCGTGATATTCACTATCTCGTAGCGATTTTTTGTATTAAAGGTGAGATATTCTGTGTATGCCTTCATGCTGCATGCCTCTTGCTATCATCCTATCATAAAGACCACTTAAAGACAACAGTATGTCAATGAAAATCAAAGATGCGCGGTTATTCCTTTGGGTAGCCTACTGGCTGGGTGAGGATTATTTTCTGGTCGTCCCTTAGGCTCATGGCCTTTGACAGGGCTGGCCTGTCCACCCAACCCAGCACAACTGTGGATAGCCCTTCAGACGCGCAAAAAAGATACACGTTCTGGCTTATAAATCCCGTGTCAGTGGCTGAATAAAAATCCCCCTCTTCGGTGTAACCGCCCATTCTGGAAAAATCAGCCACGTATATGAGGCTTACAGGAGCTGCCTGCGTAAAGGACTGGATCCCGGTAAATTCACGTATATCCTTTACCATGACCGGCTCTAAAATATGTTTTTTGGTGTTGTATAAATATAATCCCTTTTGCATGGCCACGTAAATGTCGATCTCCTGCCAGTTATGCGCGCTGGGAACCGTGATGTTTCCAGAATCAGGCCTATTTACGCCAGAGGCAGCCCATAAAAGATTGGAAATAATGTCGAGGGGGATTTCTTTTTCGCTGAATTCGCGGTTTGATTTTCTTTCTTTCAGCGCCTGCATCAATGATCTGCCTCTCTCGAGGTCAGGCTTTGAAAGCTCGATTGGCTTTAATTCTTCAGCAAGCGCGCAGGCAGATATTAAAAAAACCGCTGATATGGTAATGCAGGCTAAGATCTTATTTTTATGTGCTATCATGTGTCCCCTTTCCTTGTTACATACTGACTATACTATAACTTCCAATTTATTTGAACGAAATAAAACCGCCAGCGCGGAAAAATAAAAGACCAGGGCTAATATATAAAGGAAGTTAAGGCCTGATATCATTGAGGCGTATTCGCAGAACCCGCCCGCAACTGCGCCGATAAGATTTGAGCCCAGCGCGATGCCAGGGTATTTCACGCGCCTGAATACGGTCGCGAATATCATGGCCGCGAAAAAAATCGGGAGCCCTGCCAGAAACCCCGCGGCAAAGGCCTTGACGGGAAAGCCAAGCCCCAGAAGGTTTGACAGCGGAAAAAAATAGCTGATAGCAAGCGAAAATCCCAGCCCGACAAAAAATAGCCTCGCGTCCTTTGGCTGTTTTTTAATGACGATAAAGTTTGCCGCGAGCGCTATGAAAAGTATTGCTGAAAACACCACCGCGTTTACGATCCATGTCGAGCCAAAAAGTAAAGACATCGTCGTGACGCTCTTGGTTTCGAGAAGTAAAAACCCGCACCCGAGCAAAAGAAAGAACACGTTCACCCTGCCGCCTTTTAGAGGTGAAAGCATAAAGATGAACGCGATAGATATACAGACGAGCATCAGGAGCGCGGCAATATACAGGCGCGGTATAGCACGCTTCTCGAGATAGAGATACGGCCAGTCGTCTGTGGGCACATCCACTCTCGTCTCTCCGGAAATCCTCAAAAGCGCGCTGGCTAAATCAGGCCGCTCCAATAGCGCGCTTTTTAAGCCAGGGCCGGCGAACACCATCATGTTGAATAAATAAGGATCCGTGAGCGCGTAGCGCGCCTCGTCCTTAAAGACAGTTTTTACTGTCTCGAGGAGCCGCGACTTTATCCATTCTGTCGGAACAGAAAAAAGCAAAAGCATTATGCCGTCAGGGGAAAGCAGGCGTTTTGACTCCTCCATGGCTTCTCGCGTGTAAACATAATTATCGAGCCTGACAGAAGAAGTCGCGGAAAGCACGGCGTGCGAATCCAGGGTACCGTAAACTATCATGTCATATTTAGCGCTGGCCTTGTGCATGAACGAACGCGCGTCATCCGTAAAAACCCTGACCTTGTCACTATCGTAAGGCTGCTGCGGGTGATGCGAACGGCCGAGCTCGACGATCACAGGGTCGATCTCGACAGCGTCTATCGACTCTGCGCCTGCCTCCAGCGCTGCCCATATGTCATTGCCTGTGCCGGAACCTATGATAAGTACTTTCTCGGGCCGGATCCATTTATACGGAAAGGAGTATTTTCCAGCCGCAGGCATATCTCTGTCAAAATTTACGGCCTTCTGGTGAAAACTCTGGTTTACATACAGCGAGACGCTTTTGTCTTCGTGTTTTTTGAGCTGGATAGAATAATACGGCGACCAGTGCATGTCTTTTTCGTTTATCCATATCAACAGGACTATGCCGGCAAGGATAAAAACGGAAATGATAAAACCGCGGCCCCTGTATAAAGCCATCGTGATTATCAATGCCGCTGCCAGAAACCACGCGTATGCCGGCGCGTTGAAAAAAGAAAACAGGGCAAAACATATGACACCGAGCAAGCTCCCCGCGATATTCAGCGTGTAGCCTTCAAGCGGCGTAAACTCGTCCATTGACTTGCCGATCCTTTGCCCGAGAGGAACGAATACAAAGGTATTGATGAAAAATATAATACCCAGGACAGCGATGATGGGGAGTTTCAGCGTCGGGAGATGCAAACGGTTTCCTTCATAGTAGGTCCACAGCCATGTCTGGGCATCCTTTGGTATTGACACGAATATGTATTGCAATGCCAGGATCAGAAGGACGCCGCAGCCCAGGATAACAGAAAACGCGCGGAAAAGGTCGCAGCTTTTTTTTGATAAAAGCATGCCCAGGCCCAGGCCCAGGAACGACGATATGAGGATTATGTTTGAAAAAAACGCGACTGAAAAAACATGGGCCGGTATCCAGCGTATAAAAGAGAGTTCAAGAAAAAGGCTGAGGAAACTTACAAGGACAAGCTTGTTTTTGTTGGACATCTTGGCTTATCTTTTCTGCAGGACTAATTCGCTCTTTTCAGGATCTACCTTAAAGACAAAATTATTCAGAAATGACATGCCGAGCAGGCCTGTTTCTTTGCCGTCGTCGAGCACGATCGCCCTCACGTTTGAGACCCTTGCGCGGCCAACCTTTAATTCTCTTATGTTAACGGCGCGGCCTGTTACTGTGCGGCCGTCAGCAAGCATGCACGAGACCTGTTCTCCGCTGGTAGTCTTTATGCCGAGTTTCCTGGCTATGTCCGGGGCTATCTGGGTATCAGTACACCCGGTGTCCAGGATCAGTTTGGTCTTTACTCTGCGGTTCAGGATGGCGTCGACATAATAGCTATTGCATTTTTTGTCAAGTGGCACGACCTCTTTTCCGCGCGCCATATTGACTGCTGTTTTCAAGCCCTTACCAGTGAATTTGGCTGTGCCCAGGGCTACTTTGCCTACAGTTTTTGCTGTTACAAAGGCCAGCTTACCCGTGGTTTCCATTGTCTTGCCAGCGATTCTGGTGGCAACGCACCCGCTCAGCGAAATAGCCGCAATCATCAGTATTATTATAGGCATACGTGTCCTGTTCGTCATAAAGACAAAGTATACCCTACAGGGCCTTTAAAGTCAAAGCGCGGGCAAAAAAAAGGCCCGGCGTTTATAGCCAGGCCTTATTTTTTTCCGTTTTAGTTATATCTTTACCACGTTTATAGCTTGATCGCCTTTAGGGCCCTGTTGAATTTCAAACTCAACCTTCTGACCTTCTTCTAAAGTCTTATAGCCATCACTCTGGATCGCGCTGTGATGTACGAATACATCCTTGCCATCTTCAGGTGTAATAAATCCATAACCTTTCTGATTACTGAACCATTTTACTGTTCCTACAGCCATTGTTAGATACCTCCTTTCTCTAAAATTGTAGTAAATAACAACGGCAATAAAAAAACCGCCAGGCGGATCCTACTCTGCCTTGCGGCCAAAGCTTTCACTGACCTAATTCTTATTTACTCTAACTGGGCATATTATACCCTATTTCTATATTTCCTGTCAAGCAAAATCTTACTTATCAACCTTCACCTCGTCGCCTTTTTTAAATGTCCTATCCTGCCAATCAGGCAAAATAAACGCGCTGGAGCTCCTACTATTTACATCCGTGAACTCTGCCTTGCCAATAAATTCATTGTCGCGATAAACTGATATAATATCCCCTTCTTTAATATCATCGCTTGTGCCCAAATTTACACTAATGGTCTTGTCCCTGCGTACCCTTGTGACCTGCCCTGTCTTTTGAACGATTATATCGTCCAGCTTGACAGCCTCTTTGGACATGGCAATAGTCAGCTTTAAATCCTCGTTCTCTCTCCTGACAATCTGGGTTTCCTGCCTCGCGTCCCTTAATTCTGACTCTAACCTAGCCTTGGCATGGGTTGCATCCAGCAGCCTGCTCTGCAAAAGAAATGTCTCCTCGAGCGCCGCAATCAACCTATCCTGCGTAAACACCCTCAGCCCCCTCTCCTGCTCCTTGAAAATATAAGAAAATACCGTGGTAAAAGACAGGATGACTATAATGCTTGCCCATATTAATCTGGGCCTGACAACTAAAGACAATTTTTTCTTTGTCATCTCCTACCCTCCTTTATTTTCCAAATGGCAGCATATCTTTAATCGCTCCTGCTGCCTTTTCTGTCGCTTCCTTTACTCCCTTGGCCACGCCCTCTGTGGTCTCCAGCGCCTTGCCAGCAGCCTTCCCAGCCGCTTTTGAGGCAGCGCCGCCCAGCGTATCACCAAGCCCTTCACCCAGGGACACCACGTCAAAATTAGCCAGATCAGATACGCCCGTAGAGACAAGCGCGTTAAACAGCACCAGCCTGCCAAATGCCCGCGGGTCATCTATATTTTTATACCTGGCGTTTATGTTCACGTTATATTCCCTTATCTTTGGCGGTCCGCCCGCGGAATAATCTTTATATATGACCTTTCCTACCTTTAATTCCAGGACATCTATTTGCAGCGCCGGCGCCTTTTTCTTTTTTGAGATCCCCGCATCGTCTTCTTTTTTCTTCACGACCTTCAGTGAATCAAGGTTCAACTCGCCTTCTTTGTTCTTTACCACTACAAGCTCTTCAAGATCAAACCTCACTTCCTCAAAATGCGCCTTTTTCCTAAGGAGATCCCCCAGGTTATAATCCACATATATCTCGGGCGCGTTCGCCATCAGCATGTCTTCGAACCCGGCCGGGTTAAACATCTCTAGCCCCTTTATATCTACCAATGTCTTGAATACGCCGATGTTGACGCTTTTTATGTTGAGCTTGACCCCGGTAACAGCGCGAACCCCTGCGGAGATAGCGAGTGTTGCCGCGAGGTTCTTTGTAACGGCGGCAAACGCGAATAAAACCAATATTGCGGAAATTACTACAATCAGTTTCTTCATATCTTTCGTTATATTCTATAACTAAATACTTTATTGAGCAACACTTAATTTCACAGCCCTGCCATAGACCTTCTCTTCGCTTCTTAAGTTGACCGCAGCATTAACAGCCCTATTGCTATAGCCAGGATCGCGAACAAGCGCATGGCCTTTGGTGATTTGTTAGCCCAGTAGTCCAGCATGGCCTTTGCCTTTTCCGGACCGCGAATAACCAGGGCAATACCTTTAATAAGCGATATTATGCCCATTGCAGTTATGACACCGGGTATCCTGCACTGCGAGGCAACCTTCAAAAATAAGATGCCTAATAAAATATTTACAATACCACCTACAAGAAGCCTTTTTCCCTGTTTCCAAAAAGCCACATAATCTTTCATCAAAAAAGGCCATCTCTTATGGTCCCTTAACTTGACAAATGAGCAATGCACGTTTGTCAAGTTAACGCCCTTCGGGCGGACTTTTTTTAGGATTATATACTAATGTTCCACCGCATGGGCACTCTAACTTCGGCATCTCTCCTTGTTTATATTC
>JAHIPS010000069.1 GCA_018902915.1 Candidatus Omnitrophota bacterium
CCTGAGACTATGGAGGTCTCCATGGTCAGGGCGAACGGAGATCGTTCAATATAAACGATTTTAGGAGGCAAATATTTTGGAGAACCCAGGAGTTTCAACTAAGAAAAGCATTGACTCGTGAAAAAAGTTCAACATCGATATCTGCAGTCATATGTATCATATTTTGGAGGAGTCGAGATAGAGCATGACAAGAAAGGCAGTGGTTTAGTTTCAACTTATGCTTATGTCAAGCCATTAGTAATAGAAGGTCAGAAAGTCAAAAAAGGAGATGTAATTGCAACGATATACAGTGATTTACTTAAAAATAGTCAACAGAGTAATTTACCACATTTAGATTTTAGTTTATCGCAAAAGGACGGTAAATTAGTTGATCCTGAAAAAACCATTTATAATAATGTCGATTTTTTACATGCCGAGCCACAAAATAGCTTAGATTTCCAGATTGTGGAAAAGAAGAATTTGTTTTAGTAATATTAGAAAATGAGAAAATCAAAATTGTAGATTATAATATAGATAGTTTGGTCAAAAAACTTATTGTATCAATTGAGAAAGAAGGAAAAATTGAAAAGGGATTTATTGTAGCAAATGATCCTTATTTAAATCTGAGAAGCGATCAAATGGCGGCACTTTTAGCTGCGATAAAAAAGGTCAGTAAAATGTTAATTAATATTACAATGCAGAAGAATGAGTATCTAGATGTTAATTCAAATTTATAATATAGCTACTGCTTTGTGCAGGATTTGGAATTTCAAGGTATTTGGGGTATAATTAGGTAAAAAGGATGGGGTATGAGGAAATTAGCGCTATTCTTATTGTGTCTTAGTTTAGTTGGAAGTGTTGCGCTTGCAGCAGAGAATGAGCTTCTTGAGGGCCAGAGGATCTGCGATATGAACTTCAGGAAGATTGTTATTTTAGGTGAAGGCATAACTAATCAGGTGGCCTTTCAATATGCTGCTTCATATAGGGCAGTAGTGTGGCATAAGGAAACTACCAGTCCAGGGATAGTAGAGCCAGGCCCTGCCATGAAGGAACTTATAATCGAACTGCAGGGCATAAATGATACAGAAGAGAAGTGGGAGTTTATAATTCCTGGAATCGCAGAGGAATTTTTCTTTGTCACCTTAAAGAATATGGATAATGACTCTTTATCCAAGGCCAAGGGCACAGTGTATTTACCTGATTCTTCAAAAAACGAGTCTATGGAAGCTGCAGTTCAAAGGGTATCCAATGGAAGTTTTGTCGTAATATACGGCCGTTAAATTTAATCAAATTGATATAATTTGAATCCTGCCTATATGTATGGTATAATTCCTAATTAGAATTTATGTATTATGTGTATGTGATGAAAAGCCTGAAGGATAACGAGCTTTATACGGGCTTTACAGATAATTTAGAAAGACGTATTAAGGAACATAATAACAGAGAAGAGGTGTCTACAAAATCTCGAGTGCCGTTTAAGTTAATTTACTTCGAAGGATGTTTGAATAAAAAAGATGCGATAGCGAGAGAGAAGCAGTTGAAAACTGGAAGAGGAAAGAAATATTTAAGAGATAGGCTTAGGAATCACAGAGAAAGTTTAGAATAGAGCGGCGGTACGCCTTTAATTTGCAAGGGGCGTGCCCCGTTCCATTTTTTTAATTTCATTAAAAAAATGGAACGGGGCGTGGCGCAGCTGGTTTAGCGCACCTGAATGGGGTTCAGGGGGTCGCTGGTTCGAATCCAGTCGCCCCGACCACTTATATATGGCAGATGATAAAGATAGAGAGTTAAAGGCGGATATTGTATTTGAGAGGCGCAGGTTCGTGAGGATCAAGGGGAACTTTGTTGTTTCTTACAAGGATATTACTACTAAAGAGGCAAAGACTGATGTAAGCCAGACCAAAGACATCAGCGTGGGCGGACTCTTGTTTACATCGCAGGAAAAATTCGCGCTAGGCACGATTTTGAGCCTCAAACTCAGATTGCCGGACAGCCATGATTATATTAATGTAAAGGTAGAGGTCGTGGCCTCGAAGCAGTTGGTAAAGGATGTCCTGTATGATATCCGGGCAAAGTTTGTCAAGATAGGGGACGTGCAAAAAGATTATATCAGGAAAATGATCGATTATAATCTGAAGAATAAACCAAAAGGGTGATGTCGTGAAAAATAAGATCAATATAGGCGTTATAGGTTTTGGCACGATCGGCTCGTCAGTCGTGAAGCTTCTTCTGGAAAAGCGCAGGCTTTTCAGGCAGAGGACCGGCATTGACCTGAACCTGATGCTGGTGTGCGACAAAGACCTCAGGTCTAAAAGGGACGCGAAGGTCCCGAAGAGCATGCTGACGAGGAACGCTTTAAAGGTGATCCAGCATCCTGACATAGACGTGGTGGTCGAGCTGATAGGCGGCGTGCATCCTGCGAAGGAAATCGTGATGAAGTCGCTCGCAGCTGGCAAGCACGTGGTGACTGCGAATAAATTACTCCTGGCAAAAGAAGGAAGCGCGATTTTTAAAAAGGCGCGAGAGGTCGGGATGGAAATTTTCTTTGAGGCGAGTGTGGCAGGCGGCGTGCCAGTTATAAAATCAATACGCGAGGGCCTTGTGGCAAATACCTTTTACAGCATAATGGGGATCTTGAACGGCACTTCGAATTATATCTTGTCGCGTATGTCCAGCGATGGCGCGAGTTTTAAAGTCGCGCTAAAAGAGGCGCAGGCAAAGGGATTTGCCGAGCCAAATCCATTGCTTGATATAAATGGCATGGATTCCGCGCACAAGATCGCGATTCTTTCGCTTTTAGGTTTTGGCAAAAAGGTCAGGATGCAGGATATCTATGTCGAGGGCATCGGAGGCATTTCGCCGATTGATATACAGTACGCAAAGGATTGGGGATACACTGTAAAGCTTCTTGCAATCGCAAAGCGCGAGGGAAGTGAACTCGGGGTGAGGGTGCATCCAACGCTATTGCCGTCAAGGTATCTTTTGTCGTCTGTGTCAGGCGCGTACAACGCGATCTTCATAGACGCGGACCTCGTGGGCAAACAGGTTTATTACGGGCAGGGTGCCGGGAAGCTGCCGACAGGGAGCGCTGTTTTGAGCGACATAATGGGTATGGCTGAGGCGATTGTTTATGGAAAAAAATCCAGCAGGCTCATTGCTGCTAAAAGGGCTGAGATAAAGACGTTGAAGAAGATGGATGAAGTGCGCACGAGATACTACGTGCATTTTTCCGCTCTTGATAAGCCCGGGGTGCTGGCAAGGATCGCGGAACTTTTGGGCAGGCACAATATCAGCATTGCCAGCGTCGTGCAAAAGGAGAGGCGGGCCGCGCATATCGTGCCGATTGTGATGCTGACGCACGAGGCAAGGGAGAAAGACATGCAGGCGGCTTTGAAGAAAATAGACGGGCTGGGCGTTATAAAGGGAAAGAGCGTGCTTTTGAGATTGGAAGGATAGGAAAATTTTATTGCATGGAATTTCAAAATTCCATGCAACTGGGGGAGTTTGAGGGGGTGCAGGCACCCCCTCCCTCAAGGGGTGACAGCGAAATTCAGACGACGAATAGAAGTCTGAATGAAGCGTCAGAGGGGCGAAGCCCCTATGAAAAGTTCCGAGGAGCAAAGCGACGAGGTAACTTATGTGGAAGGGTCTGATTGATAAATACAGGGAATTTTTGCCAGTGTCGGATAAGACGCCGGTCGTGACATTGAACGAGGGCAACACGCCGCTTATCCGCTCGCAATTTCTTTCTGAAAAAGTGGGCGGGGAAGTTTATTTAAAGTACGAGGGCCTTAACCCGACAGCGTCTTTTAAAGACAGGGGCATGACCATGGCTGTGTCAAAGGCCATTGAAGAGAGAAGGTCTGCGGTTATCTGCGCGTCCACCGGGAATACTTCTGCGTCAGCTGCTGCGTATGCTGCGAGGGCTGGCATCAAGTGCGTTGTCCTGATCCCAAAAGGCGCGATCGCGCTCGGGAAATTGGCGCAGGCGCTGATACACGGGGCGCAGGTGCTCGCAATTGATGGAAATTTTGATGATGCGTTTAATCTTGTAGTAGAGATTACCAAGAAATACCCTATCCAGCTGGTAAATTCAGTAAATCCATATAGGATAGAGGGCCAGAAAACCGGCGCATTCGAGATATGCGATCAGCTGGGCGGCGGCGGCGAGGCGCCTGATTTTCACGCGATACCTGTGGGGAATGCAGGGAATATTACTGCGTACTGGAAGGGATACAAGGAATATAGGGATAAAGGAAAGATAAAGGCGCTTCCAAAGATGCTGGGCTTCCAGGCAGAAGGCGCGGCGCCGATCGTGCGCGGCAATGTCGTGGAGCGACCCGAGACCATCGCGACCGCGATCCGCATCGGCAATCCTGCGAGCTGGAAGCAGGCAGAGGCAGCGCGCGACGAGTCAGGCGGCGTCATTGACGCGGTCTCGGACGCGGAGATTCTGGAAGCGTACAAGCTGCTCGCGGCAAGGGACGGCGTGTTTGTTGAGCCGGCGTCAGCTGCGTCAGTGGCAGGCGTCATCAAGCTCAACAAAACCGGCTATTTCAATAAAGCCAAGAATCCTACCATTGTCTGCATACTCACCGGTCACGGTCTCAAAGACCCTGACCGTGCCATCAAATCCATTAAATTACCCAAGGTCTTCCCAGCCAAACTCGCACCCATCATAAAGGCCATCAACTCCTAAGTTGACAATTTTGACAATGTCTGACAATTCCTGCAATGCTCATTTTGTCCAATATAGCCAGGCCATGCCAAAATAATTAAAAATTTTTGAAAGAAAATCGACCCTCCCTTGTCTAATATGCATAGACAACCTTATATTTGACAAAACGTGCAATGCTCATTTTGTCAAATATAGCAAGAAAGGAGGGGAGCGTGGAGAGCGTAATAGATCTAATAGAGAAGGGTAAGGTGAAGCGCTATTTCAGGACAAGGGACAAGTATTCCTTTGAAGGCGCTGTTACGCATGTTACCCAGCATGCCTCAGGCACAGAGCCCTTGTTTTTGGAAGAGACAGACTATCTTTACATGCTGGGTTTAATAAAGGAGGTGTGCGCGCGATTTAAATTGACCGTGTTTAGCTTTGCGCTGATGCTGAATCACATCCATTTATTAGTGAGGATGGGCGCTTCGAATTTAGCTGATGCAATGCAGATTCTTTTTCAGACATACGCGAATTATTTCAACAAGAAATACGAAAGAAAAGGTCATGCCTTCAGCGGGGCGTACAGGTCAAGTTTGTGCTTTGACGACGCGTATCTACTCGCATCATCGCTGTATATACACTTTAATCCTGTAAAGGCGGAGATCGTCGAGAATGCAATAGACTACAGATGGTCTTCTTGTGCATTGTTTTTAAGCGGGAACGAGATAGATAGTTTTGTGGATTACAGATTTGTGCTTAATCTGTTCAATAGTGATTTACCAAAGGCTTCTCAGGAGTACGGCATGCTCCTACATAAATTAAAAAAAGAAGAAACGGGGAATATATTTGAACAGCCAAAGGCATTAGAATCAATTGTCAGAATGATCAAAGAGCGCGGTTTATGCGGCAATGACGATTTGGAGAAGAACATAAGAATATTGAGAGAGGAGAAATATCTAAGGGCTCCTCAAAAGATAGAGGCGCGTAGATTTGCTATAGCGCAATTAAAGGCAAGGGGATACAGTATACCAGAAATAGCCGATAGGTTAAATCTGAGCCGGCAGACCGTTTACTCTGCCCTAAATTGGACAAAATGAGCATTGCACGTTTTGTCCAGTTTATAAAACGCTCAAGTTGACAAATTTGACATTGTCAGAATTGTCAACTTGAGGATGATTTTTTGGTTGCATTAGGTGTATATTTATGCTATATATAATACCCTATGGATAAGAAGACGATAAGAGATATTGATATTAAAGGTAAGCGCGTCCTGGTGAGGGTGGATTTCAATGTCCCTCTCAACAAGGATTTGAAGATTGATGACGACACGAGGATAAAGGCGGCGCTGCCTACAATAAAGTACGCGGTCGAGGCCGGCGCAAGGGTCATTCTCATGAGTCACCTTGGCAGGCCAAAAGGCAAGGTCCAGGATGATATGCGGCTGACGCCTGTTGGCGAGAGACTTTCCGAGCTTTTGGGCAGGCCTGTTAAGAAACTGGACGACTGCATAGGCGACGATGTCAAGAAGGCTGTATCTCTTATGAAGGATGGCGACGTGGTGCTTCTTGAGAATCTCAGGTTTTACGCTGAGGAGACAAAGAATGACGCTGGGTTTGCGAAAAAACTTGCGTCGCTGGGCGAGGTCTACGTGAATGACGCGTTTGGCACTGCTCATCGCGCGCACGCGTCCACCGAGGGCGTTACAAAGTTTCTAAAGGTGGCGGTTGCCGGGTTTTTGCTGGCGAAGGAAATCGAATATTTTGACAAGGCGCTTTCTGATCCGCCAAAACCGTTTGTCGCGATTCTGGGCGGAGCCAAGGTGTCGGACAAGATCATGGTAATAGAGAATCTTTTGGAAAAGGTGAGTTCGATTTTAATAGGCGGCGGCATGGCATATACCTTTATTAAAGCAGAAGGCAAACCAATAGGCAGCTCCAAATTGGAAGCGGATAAAATAGATGTTGCAAAATCATTGAGGGAAAAGGCGAAGAAAAAGGGCGTGAAGATAATTTTGCCAGTAGACCATTTGATTGCAGACAAGGTGGATGCAGTTAGCAACACCAAGGTCGTGGACGAGACCATCCCGGAAAACTGGATGGGTGTTGACATCGGGCCAAAGACAGTGGACGAATTTAAGAAAGAATTGCGGAACGCGAAGATGATCATGTGGAACGGGCCGCTCGGCGTTTTTGAGATATCAAAATTTGCAAGGGGCACAGAGGACATCGCAAGATTTATCGCAGGATTGAGCGCGACCACGATTATAGGCGGTGGCGATACGGCGAGCGCGATTTCTAAGTTTGGCCTGGAGCATTCGATGACGCACATCTCCACAGGCGGAGGCGCGTCATTGGAATACATGGAAGGCAAGGTCCTTCCAGGCATCGCTGCCTTGAACAACAAATAAGGATGGGGTGAATATGCGAAGACCGATTATTGCTGGAAATTGGAAGATGCATAAGACAGTACAGGAGTCGATTGATATAGGTGTTGGTTTAAAAAGAAAATTTTACACGTTTTCAGAAGCGGATATAGTGATATGTCCGCCATTTACAGCGCTCAGCAAGGTGAGCGCTGTTATCATGGATTCTGCTATTATGCTCGGCGCGCAAGATATGTACTGGGAGTCTGAAGGCGCGTTTACAGGAGAGATTTCGCCGAGTATGTTGAAGGATGCCGGGTGCAGATATGTTATTATAGGGCATTCTGAGCGAAGGCATATATTCGGAGAGACAGACGAGGCTGTGAATAAAAAGCTCAAGGTCGCGCTGAAGCATGGCATGGTGCCTATAATGTGCATTGGTGAAAAGCTGGAAGAAAGGGATCATGGCATGACCTTTGAGGTGCTGGAGAAGCAGCTCGGCCGGGGGTTAAAGGATTTTGCAAAGGACGAGGCTGTGCGCGTTGTCATCGCGTACGAGCCAGTGTGGGCGATTGGCACTGGCAGGACCGCGACGCCGCAGCAGGCGCAGGAGGCGCATAAGTTTATCCGCGATTTTATCGAGCGCACGTATGATAAGGAAGCCGCTGCAAAGATAAGGATTCAGTACGGCGGCAGCGTGAAGCCGGGCAATATCGCGCAGCTCATGGCGCAGGAGGATGTGGACGGCGCGCTCGTGGGCGGGGCGAGCCTCGACGTGAACTCATTCACGGAAATAGTTCAGAACGCGGTACTTTAAGGGAGGTTATAGATGTATGGGGTGATAATTGTAATACATGTGATAGCCAGTATCTTTTTGATAATGGTTATACTTTTGCAGGCAGGCAGGGGCGGCGGGCTCGCGGATTCATTCGGCGGCTCTCAGATGCAGAGTTTATTTGGCACAAAAAGCACAAATGTCCTCACGAGGCTGACCACGATATGCGCGGTCGCCTTTATACTCACCTGTCTTTCGCTTGCAATGATTTCAGGTCATCGCTCAAAGTCTCTTGTAGAAAAAATAAATATACCTGTATCAGCAGCGCAAGAGGCGCAAGGGGATGTTGCTGACGAGACAGAGTCGGAATAATAGCATCAGAGAAATGAATATGGCGAAAAGAGTAAAGGCCGTCTTTTCAAAGGCGGCCTTTTTGTTTTTTATGCTGGTCCTGCTGGGGTTCAGGCCTGATTACGGCGACGCGATCGTGGTCGGGTCTATTGGCGAGCCGCGGACGCTAGTGCCGATCCTGGCCTCTGACAGCGCGTCAGGAACGATTTGCGGCATGGTGTTTAACGGGCTCGTGAAGTACGACAAGGATCTGAAGCTCGTGGGAGACCTTGCCGAGCGATGGGAGGTTTCAGAAGATGGGCTCGAGATAACATTTTATTTAAGGAAGGGCGTAACATGGCACGACGGCGAGAGTTTTACTGCAAAGGACGTGGAGTTTACATACAAGAGTTTGATAGATCCTGATGTGCGCACGGCGTACAGCGGTGATTTTAAGATGGTGAAGAGCCTGGAAGTCATTGACGACTACAGGCTCAAGGTCGTGTACAAAGAAGCATTTTCTCCAGGACTTTCGAGCTGGGGCATGAATATCATGCCAGAGCATTTGTTGAAAAGCGAAGATTTAAACAATTCGAAATTCGCACGCTCGCCTATTGGAACAGGACAGTATAAATTTAGATTGTGGAAGA
This sequence comes from Candidatus Omnitrophota bacterium, assembly GCA_018902915.1. GTDB lineage: Bacteria > Omnitrophota > Gorgyraeia > Gorgyraeales > Gorgyraeaceae > JAHIPS01. The sequence goes on from JAHIPS010000069.1 coordinate 8,757, forward strand.
CCGGCGAGAGGGTGGAGCTAGAGTCTAATCATGATTATTTTGAAGGCAGGCCTTACGTCGACCGCTATATCTACAGGATCATACCTGACCAGGCAACGCTGTTTCTTGAATTAAGGGCAGAGGGTGTGGATTACATCGGGCTTACGCCGCTGCAGTTTACAAGGCAGACAGAGTCCCGATTTTTTAAAGATAATTTTCAGAAATTTAATTTCCCGAGTTTTGGTTACACGTACATGGGGTATAATCTGAACGACGCCCGATTCAAGGATTTAACAGTGAGGCAGGCAATTAATTATGCGATAGACAAGGACGAGATCATTCGCGGCGTACTCCTGGGACTGGGCAGGGTGGCAACAGGCCCGTTTTTTCCAGAGTCGTGGGCGTATAATAAAGAGGTTAAGGCGGCCGAGTATGATCCGGACAAGGCGCGGCTGCTTTTAGAAAAGGCAGGCTGGAGCGATGAGGATGGAGATGGTATTTTGGAAAAAGACGGCGCGAAATTTTCATTCACTGTTGTCACTAATCAGGGCAACGAGCAGCGCAGGATGACAGCTGAGATTATTCAGCGTAGACTAAAAGAGGTCGGCATCGAGCTAAAAATAAAGATAATAGAATGGAGCGCGTTTGTAAGCGAATTCATAGACAAGAGGCGGTTCGACGCAGTGCTTTTGGGCTGGGGCCTTGGCCAGGATCCAGACATGTACGACATCTGGCATTCTTCAAAGACAAAACAGGGCGAGTTTAATTTTGTCGGTTATTCCAATAGCGAAGTGGACGAACTCTTATTGGCAGGCCGCCGCACGTTTGACCAGCAAGCGCGCGCTCGCATCTACCACAGGGTGCATGCGATTCTCTACCGCGACCAGCCATATCTATTTTTATACGTGCCTGACTCTTTGCCTATTATCCACAGCCGTTTCAAAGGCATCGAAGTAGGCGCAGCAGGCATTGGCCACAACTTCATCGAGTGGCACGTGCCAAAGAGCGAGCAGAAATATATAAGATAATTTTGTTGTTCAATGTTGTTCAAGGCTAAGCCTTGAACATGCTTGTTCAAGGCTTAGCCTTGAACAACAAGCTATGTTTAGATACATTTTTCGCAGGATAATCGGACTGGTCCCGCTTTTATTAGGTATAACCATTATTACCTTTGCAGTGATCCATCTTGCGCCTGGCAAGCCGACTGACATGGAGACGCAGTTTAATCCAAAGGTCTCGCTCGAGGCGCGGGAGAGGATCGCCCATCTGTACGGGTTGGACAAACCACTCCATATACAATACAAGGATTGGATGGCGCGGCTCGTGCGTCTTGATTTTGGGACTTCTTTTGTTGACGCAAGGCCGGTAATAGATAAGATCAAAGAGCGCATACCGATAACATTGGGCATAAGCCTGGCGTCTATTATTTTGATATTATTAATAGGCGTGCCAATAGGCGTGAGCTCGGCAGTCAGGCAGGGCAGCTTTTATGACAGGGGCATGACAGTGTTTGTATTTGTGGGATTTGCAATACCTACTTTCTGGCTGAGCTTGATCCTGATGGATCTCGTGGGCGTGAGATGGGGGCTTTTGCCTGTCTCGGGCATAAAATCGCTCGAGTTTGAAAAATTTGGGATGTTGGAGAAAATAATTGATGTGGCAAGGCATCTGGTTTTGCCTGTTTTTGTTTCAGCGTTCGGAAGCCTGGCCGGCATATCGCGTTACATGCGGAGCAACATGGTTCATGTCCTGAAACAGGATTACATCCGCACTGCAAGGGCAAAGGGCCTGAAAGAAAAAGATGTGATTTATAAACACGCACTAAGAAATGCACTGCTGCCAGTCGTTACTATTTTAGGATTGGCTGTGCCAGGACTTATAGGCGGCAGCGTTATATTTGAATCAATATTCAGTATCCCCGGCATGGGCAGACTCTTTTATGAGTCGGTAATGGCAAGGGATTATCCTGTTATCATGGGCGTCTTGGTAATTGGTGCGGCGCTCACGCTTCTGGGAAATCTTCTCGCTGATGTCTCGTACGCGGCAGTTGATCCGCGCATAAAATTGGAATAATCATGAACCCCGTTCCAAATCTTAAAGGATTCTTTATTGATTTGGAGTAGCTGATAATGAAAAGGAATCGAAATAATATGCGGTATTCATTAAAGATTTGGAACGGGGTGAATAAATTAATGTTATTCGGCGCACTGGTTGTGATTTTTTTCGCGATGGTGGCGCTTTTCGCGCCGCTCATCGCGCCTTACGATCCCGGCAGGATCGATATTGAAAATATTCTGACAGGGCCGTCGCCGTCGCATCTTTTAGGGACAGACAGTTTAGGCAGGGATTTATTTAGCAGGATGGTGTACGGCGCGCGCATATCTTTAATGGTCGGACTGATAGCAGTGGGTATTGCCGCTGTCATTGGAATCTTCCTGGGCGCGATGGCCGGATATTATGGCAAATGGGTGGATGTTCTTATAATGCGGTTCGTGGATATAATGCTGTGCTTCCCGACGTTTTTCCTCATACTCGCCGTGATCGCGCTTCTGGAGCCGAGCATCGTCAACATTATGATAATAATCGGAGTCACGAGCTGGATGGGTGTTGCGCGGCTCATCAGGGCGGAGATATTGAGTTTAAAGGAAAGAGATTTTATATACGCTGAAAAGGCAATAGGCGCGAGCGATTTCAGGATCATCGTGAGACATCTGATTCCCAATGCAATGGCGCCGGTGCTGGTGAATATCACGCTGGGCATCGCGGCCGCGATTTTAGTGGAGTCGAGCCTGAGTTTTCTGGGCATCGGTGTGCAGCCGCCCACACCCAGCTGGGGCAATATCCTGACTGAGGGCAAATCTGTCATGGGCGCGGCATGGTGGATGGTGGTGTTTCCGGGTGTGGCGATTTTTATAACAGTGCTGGGCTATAATTTACTCGGCGAAGGCATTCGGGAAAAACTCACGCGTTCTTAAGATGTCCAAGGCTAAGCCTTGGACATACCTGTTCAAGGCTTAGCCTTGAACAGTTGGAAAGGGATGGTTTTGGAGATAAAGGGACTGAGGGTAAGGTATGGCGTTGGAGAAGTCGTGCGCGGGCTTGACCTGGAGATCGCAAAGGGCGAGTGCGTGGGCCTCGTGGGCGAGTCAGGATGCGGCAAGACCACGGTGGGACTTTCCATAACGCGGCTTATACCTGAGCGAAAAGGCACGATTTCCTCGGGCAGGATTTTGCTGGAGGGCCAGGATCTGTTGACATTGGATCACGAGAGCCTGCGCAAGGTCAGGGGCAAAAAGGTTTCCTACGTATTTCAAGAGCCATCCAGCTCATTAAACCCTGTTTTTACAATTTATGAACAATTAAAGGAAGCGCTGCCTGGCCGCGGCGCAACTGACGATGATGCGGTTATTTCCGATCTCCTGAAAAGCGTTGGCCTTGCAAAGATAGCCGGTAAAAAAAATATATACCCACACGAATTGTCCGGCGGCATGCAGCAGCGCGTGATGATAGCGATGGCGATCGTTCCAAGGCCGGATCTTCTGGTCTTAGACGAGCCCACGACAGCGCTCGACGTCACGGTCCAGAATCAAATCCTCGATCTCATAATGGAATTAAAAAATAAAATCGGACTGTCGGTTTTATTTATCTCGCATGACTTGAGGACTATTTTCAGACTCGCTGACAGGGTGGCTGTGATGTACGCTGGCCGGATAATAGAAGAAGGACCCAGAAAAAGAATAGTTGCGCAGCCTGGCCATCCATACACGGTTGGATTAATAGATTCTATTCCTTCGTTCGAGCATAGAAAAAAAAGATTTGATGCTATCGAAGGCAGGGCGCCTTTATTTTCAGATCTGCCGCAAGGCTGCAAATTTCATCCGCGCTGCAAATTCAAGATAGATAAATGCGTGCATGCGGAGCCGGAGTTGGAAGAACTATCTGACGGGCATGTTTCGCGTTGCATAAGAGCAAAGGGACTTATAGCAAATGGAGCTATTAAAGGTAGTTAATCTAAAAAAAGTTTTTCCAAAGACAAAAGAGCCGGCAGTCAATGGCGTGGATTTTTCTATCCTTAAAGGAGAGGTGCTGGGTCTTGTCGGCGAGTCTGGTTGCGGGAAAAGCACTCTTGCCAAATGCATGTTGCGGCTGATCAATGCGCAGGAAGGAAACATTCTTTATAAAGACAGGGACCTGCTGAAGATTTTACCAAAAGACATGCACAGGATGCGCAAGGACCTGCAAATAATATTCCAGGATCCATATACGTCGCTGGACCCGCGCATGAGAATAGGGGATATCCTGGAAGAAGTTTTTATTATTCATCACAGTTTTTTGCGCGGCAGGAGAAAGGTAAAGGTAATAGAGATTTTGGAAATGGTCGGGCTTGGCGAAACATACCTGAAGCGGCTTCCTTCAGAGCTTTCAGGAGGGGAGAGGCAGCGCGTTGGCATTGCGCGTTCTCTCGCAACTGATCCGGAGTTTATAATATGCGACGAGCCCATCTCGAGCCTTGACATATCTGTGCAGGCGCAGATATTGAATCTCTTGATGGACCTCCAAAAGAGAAAAAACCTCACATATCTTTTTATAAGTCACGATCTTGGCGTAATAGCCTCTATCTGCGACCGTGTGATAGTGATGCAGGCTGGAAATTTTGTAGAGAGAGGTTTATGCGAAGATATTTTTAGAAAACCGAAACACGACTACACCAAGAATCTCCTAAAATCCAGCTCGCTTCTTTCCTAATCTGACAAAACGAACGTGCCCCGTTCCAAATTCTACGATTAGAATTTGGAACGGGGCGTGTCGGGTTTGTCAAATAAGGATTTTGCATTTAGGGAGGATTTGGTATATAATAAGCGTCTATCCGGGAGGTCGAGTTGAAAAACGTGCTTACATTTATAATGGCTGGGGGCAAGGGCGAGCGGCTCTCTCCGCTGACTAATGACAGGAAAAAGCCAGCAGTGCCGTTCGGCGGTGTCTACAGGATCATAGACTTTACGCTCTCAAACTGTATAAATTCAGGGCTGAAGCGAATCCACATCCTGACTCAGTACAAATCCTACTCTCTCACCAGGCACATATCCGGCGGCTGGAATGTGCTGAACGGAGAATTGGGCGAGTACATAGACATAATACCCGCGCAGCAGCGTCTTGATGATCGCTGGTATGAAGGCACGGCTGATTCTCTCTATCAGAATATCTACGCGATCGAGGATGAAAAGCCAGACCATGTCCTGATCCTTGCAGGCGATCACGTCTACAAGATGGATTACAGGCATATGCTCGATTTTCATAAACAAAAAGGCGCGGATCTTACCATAGGTATTGTCCCGGTCGCCAAGGAAAACGCGTCAAGCCTCGGTGTCTGCGAGGTGGGTAAAGACCAGAGATTGAAAAATATTTTGGAAAAGCCTGGTCCTGACGTAAAAGGATTGGATACTTCAAATCACATATTTGCCTCAATGGGCATATATGTCTTTAACAGGGTCGCGCTGGAAGACACGCTTTCAGAAGACGCGAAGAATAAAAATTCCTCGCATGACTTTGCAAAAGACATCATTCCATTGATGCTGAAAAAATACAGCGTGTACACATATAGTTTTGTTGACAAAGAGACAAATGAACCCATGTATTGGCGCGACGTGGGAGATATTGACGCGTATTACGAGGCCAACATGGAGCTTATAAAGGTCTTGCCCATGTTTAATCTGTACGATAAGGATTGGCCGTTCAGGACATACCAGAGGCAGTTTGGTCCTGCAAAAACTGTATTTGCCCAGGATGATGAAAAAAGGGTCGGGAGGGCGGTTAATTCGCTTGTCTGTAATGGTTGCATAATAAGCGGGGGAATGGTCAACGCGAGTATTCTTTCGCCAAACGTGAGGATAAACAGTTTTTCAGAAGTCACTGATTCCATTCTTATGGAAGGCGTGGATATCGGGAGGCACGCCATGGTGAGGCGCGCGATCATAGACAAGTACGTGAAGGTCCCGCAGAAGATGCAGATAGGTTTTGATCTGCAAAAAGACAGGAAGCGTTTTAAGGTGACTGATTCAGGCATAGTCGTTATACCCAAAGGCATGGTGCTGTAGATGATAAGAAAGGCTGTTATAGGCGACGTAAAGGATATACAGGGACTGATAAATTTTTATGCAAAAAACGACCAGATGCTGCCGCGGTCGTTGAATGAATTGTATGAAAACATAAGGGACTTTTTTGTTTACGAGAGGGACGGCAATATCGAGGGCTGCGTGGCGCTTCACGTGACATGGGAAGACCTGGCGGAGATAAAATCGCTCGCAGTGCTCGAGTCAAAGCAAAAACAGAAGATAGGGTCTTTACTGGTCGAGGAAGCGCTCAAGGACGCCAAGGCATTAAAGGTAAAGCGCGTATTCGCACTCACGTATGTCCCGGAATTTTTCAAGAAGTTCGGGTTCAAAAAGATCGAACACGCGAAACTGCCGCACAAGATCTGGTCAGAGTGCATACGCTGCGTAAAATTCCCGGACTGCAAGGAAATTGCCCTCGTAAAGGATATATAAGGTTGAACCTCGATCGCACGGCCAAGTTAACATAACAAGTTGACAAAACTGACAATGTCAGAATTGTCAACTTAGCGGTAGGCTTATGGCATATACGATAACTGAAAAAATATTACTGGCTCACACGGATAAAAAATCCATCACGCCCGGCGATTTTATTTACGCAAAGATCGACCTGGCGCTCGGAAATGATATCACCGCGCCTATCGCTATAAAGGAATTTAAATCTGCTGGCGCCAAAAAGGTTTTTGACAGGAAAAAGATAGCGCTAGTGCCCGATCACTTTACCCCTGCAAAGGATAAAAAGAGCGCTGAGCAGGCAAGGATCCTGAAGGATTTCGCGGACGAGCAGGATATAGAGAATTATTTTGAGGTCGGCAGGATGGGCGTGGAGCACGCGCTTTTGCCGGAAAAGGGCCTCGTGGGGCCAGGCGATTTGATCATAGGCGCGGATTCTCACACGTGCACGTACGGAGCGCTCGGCGCGTTTTCAACAGGCATTGGCTCTACAGACCTGGCAGCTGGATTTATAACAGGCTGCGTGTGGTTAAAGGTGCCTGAGAGTATAAAATTTGTCTACTCTGGGAAGCTGGGAAAATGGGTGGGCGGTAAAGATCTAATATTATATACAATAGGAGACATCGGCGTTGACGGCGCATTATATAAGGCAATGGAATTTACGGGCGAGACGATCTGCAAATTACCAATGGATGACAGGTTCGCGATGTGTAACATGGCGATCGAGGCAGGTGGGAAGTCCGGGATTATTGAGCCGGATGAGATAACCAGGAAATATATTAGAAGTGAAGGAAGAAATGTCAAAGGCGTATTTTTTAAGAGCGACAAGGATGCAAGGTATTGCGATGTCCGCGAGTATGATGTAAGTAAAATAGAGCCACAGGTTTCTGCCCCGCATTTACCGAGCAATGCCAGGCCTGCGAGCAAGTTTAAGAATGTAAAGATAGACCAGTCAGTGATCGGTTCGTGCACGAACGGCAGGATTACTGATTTACGGATTGCCGCAAAGGTCCTGAAAGGCAAAAAGATAAACTCGAGAGTGCGTCTAGTGGTCCTGCCAGCCACGCAAAAGATCTATTCGCAGGCAATTAAAGAAGGCCTGGCAGATATTTTTATGAACTCAGGCGGTGTTTTTTCCACGCCGAGCTGCGGGCCGTGTCTCGGGGGACATTTAGGCATTCTGGCAAAGGGCGAGCGCGCCATTGCCACGACCAATAGAAACTTCCGCGGCAGGATGGGGCATCCTGAAAGCGAGGTATATCTTTCAAATCCAGCTGTTGCTGCTGCGAGCGCAATAAAAGGAAGGATAGCACATCCCGATGAAGTTTAAAGGTAAGGTCTGGAAATTCAAAAACGATGTAAATACGGACGAGATAATATCTGCCCGGTTTCTCAACACTCAGGATCCGGCAGAGCTAGGAGAGCATTGCATGGAAGACATAGTCGCTGATTTTTCCAAAAAGATTTCCAGGGGCGACATAATCGTGGCAGGCAAAAACTTTGGGTGCGGTTCCTCAAGGGAGCACGCGCAGCTCGCGATAAAAGGCGCGGGCGTTTCTTGTGTCATAGCAGAAAGTTTCGCGAGGATCTTTTACAGGAACGCGATCAATGTGGGGCTGCCTATTCTTGAAATAGACTCTACTTCTGATATTCAGGAAGGCGATTATCTCGAGGTCGATCTGGACAAAGGCACGCTTTTAAATCTGTCAGAAAACAAAGAGTATAATGCCCAGCCACTTCCAAAGTTTATACAGGAGATAATCAAAAGCGGCGGGCTTTTAAAGTGGATCCGCCTTCGCCAAAGAAGAAGTTCAAAGAAGATCGGCTACGGCGGACAGGTCAGGAAGGGGAAGAGATGTACAAGATAGCAGTGATTGCAGGAGACGGGACAGGGCCAGAGGTCATGAGAGAGGGCTTAAAGGTCCTGAAGGTAGTAAGCGAAAAAGCAGGTTTTAAATACGAGACAATCGAATATGATCTGGGCGGTGACAGGTATTTAAAGACAAAAGAGCTCGTGCCTGATCCTGTTTTAAAGGAGCTTTCCAAGGTGGATGCTATATATCTGGGCGCGATAGGCCACCCTGATGTAAAGCCAGGAATTCTGGAGCAGGGCATACTTTTAAAACTCAGATTTCATTTCGAGCAATACATAAATCTAAGGCCTGTAAAGTTATACCCTGGCGTGTGGACGCCTATAAAGGATAAAGGGCCGGAAGACATTGATTTTGTTGTTGTTAGAGAAAATACAGAAGGCCTGTATAAGGGCATGGGCGAGTTTCAGAAAAAGGGCACAAAGGACGAGGTGGCGCTTCAGATCTCGCACAACACGAGAAAAGGCGTGGAGCGCTGCGTGAGATTTGCGTTTGAATACGCAAAGAAAAGAAACAAGAGAAAAAAACTTACGCTTGTTGGAAAGACAAATGTTCTGACATACGCGTGGGACCTGTGGCAGAGGACGTTTAACGACGTTGCAAAGGAATACAAAGACGTAAAGACAGATTACGCTCACGTGGACGCGACATGCATGTGGATGGTAAAAAATCCAGAGTGGTTCGACGTCATTGTAACAGACAATATGTTCGGTGATATCATCACTGATCTTGGCGCAATTATCCAGGGCGGCATGGGCATTGCCGCGGGCGGCAACATAAATCCAAAAGGTATCTCAATGTTCGAGCCGATCGGAGGGTCTGCGCCTAAATACACCGGAAAGAACGTAATCAATCCGCTCGCTGCTATTTGCGCAGGCGGCATGATGCTGGAATCTCTTGGCGAAGACAAGGCAGCGGCAATGATAGAGAAATCTGTAATGAAAGTTACTGGCGAGAAAATAAAGAGCTTGTCAGCAGGTAAAATGGGATATTCTACAACCGAAGTCGGCGATTTAGTGGTAGAGAGTTTGTAAGCTGTCATTGCGAGGAGGCACGAAGTGTCGACGAAGCAATCTCAAAGAATGAGATTGCTTCGCTTCGCTCGCAATGACAATAGAAAGGATATTATGACTAAAAAATATAATGTTGCTATAGTCGGTGCTACTGGCATGGTGGGTAGCGAGTTTATAAAGGTGTTAGCAGAGAGGAAGTTCCCTGTCAGGGAAATCAGGCTTCTGGCGTCTGGCCGCTCAAAAGGCAAGATGCTTAAATTTTGCGGCAAAGATCATGAGGTGCAGGAGCTTACCAAAGATTCTTTTAAGGGTATAGAGATCGCTCTTTTTTCAGCAGGCGGAGGCATTAGCAAGGAATTCGCGCCTGTTGCCGTGAAGGCAGGTGCCGTTGTCGTGGATAATTCCAGCGCATGGAGGATGGATCCAGAGGTGCCGCTTGTCGTGCCTGAGGTAAATCCGGATGCTATCAAAAGACACAAAGGCATTATAGCAAATCCAAATTGCTCAACTATACAAATGGTCGTGGTTTTGAAACCGATTCACGATGCGGCAAGGATAAAACGCGTGGTCGTTTCGACCTACCAGTCTACTTCTGGCTGGGGCAAGGAGGCAGTGGACCAATTGTGGCAGGAGGTCAAGGCAGCTGCCAAGGGTGAGAAATTGAACAAAATAAAGAAAGTCTTGCCTGCACAAATCGCATTTAATGTAATCCCTCATATAGATGTGTTTTTGCCGAATAAATACACTAGGGAAGAAATGAAGATGGTGAACGAGACCCAGAAGATCATGGAGGATGATAGTATCAAGATCACTGCCACTTGCGTGCGCGTTCCAGTCGTGATTTCGCATGCAGAAGCGCTCAATATAGAGACTGAAAAAAAGCTGACCCCGGAACAGGCGACTGAGATCTTGAGAAAATCGCCAGGCGTTGAGGTCATAGACGATGTCTCAAAGGGAAAATACCCCCTTCCTATAGATGCTGCAGGAAAAGACCCGAGTTATGTCGGCAGGATCCGCGCGGACGAATCAGTGGAAAACGGTCTCAATCTCTGGGTTGTAAGCGACAACCTGCGCAAAGGCGCGGCATTGAATGCAGTCCAGATCGCAGAGTTACTAATTTGACGTAAGTGTTCAAGGCTAAGCCTTGAACATTCCTGTTCAAGGCTTAGCCTTGAACACTTATATGACACGCAATATTCGTCTCACAATCGAATACGACGGCTCCAGGTTTTGCGGCTGGCAAACGCAACGCAGGACCAGGAGAAAGACGGTGCAGGAAGAGGTTGAAAAGGCCGGCCGTAAACTTTTTGGAAAAAAGATCAATTTAATAGGCGCCGGCCGCACTGATTCAGGTGTTCACGCAGAGGCGCAGGTCGCGAATTTCAGAGTAGATTCAAGACTGCCACTACGCAATATCAAAAAAGGACTCAATAGCCATCTCCCAAAAGATATTGCTATCCTTTCAGCAGAAGATGTAAAATCGGATTTTCACGCCAGGTTTGACGCCAGAGAAAAACTTTACAAATACACGATTATAAATAGAAAGGTCCGTTCGCCCTTATTAAAGAGACACGCCGCCTTTATTTCTTATGACCTGGATATCGGGGCGATGAAAAAGGCAGCGAGGCATTTTGTTGGAAAAAAAGATTTCAGGTCATTTCAGGCAAGCGATAAAAAAGAAAGACATTCCGTAAGGACTGTTACAAAGTGCGATGTCATCAGTCGTCATCCCATTGTAGATATATACATCCAGGCAGACGGGTTTTTATACAACATGGTCCGCAATATTGTCGGCACGCTGATAGATGTCGGCAGGGGCAGGACAAAACCGGAACAGGTAAAGAAGATTTTATTCAAAAGGCATCGGTCAGCAGCAGGCCAGACCGCTCCTGCAAAAGGCTTGTGCCTGGTCAAGGTCCTCTACCAACCCTTGATTTAAAAATGAGATATCTATTAATATTATTTATAATTTTTGCCATAGTAAACTCAGTCATTGCCGAGGATGTAGACTTTTTCAGCCAGAGAAAGATGATGGTGGAGCAGCAGATCCAAAAAAGAGGTGTCTCTGACAAAAAGGTTTTAGACGCGATGCTTAAGGTAGAAAGGCATGTTTTTGTCCCATCTGATGTCAGGAATCTTTCTTACATAGACTCACCTCTTCCAATAGGAAAAGGCCAGACGATTTCACAGCCTTATATTGTTGCATTGATGACAGAGCTGGCTGATTTAAAAGTAGATGACAGGGTTTTAGAAATTGGAACAGGCTCCGGGTATCAGGCAGCAATTTTGGCAGAACTTTCAGAAGAGGTCTATACGATTGAGATTATACCAGAGCTTGCTAAAAGGGCAGAAAAATTGCTAAAAGAACTAGCTTACGATAATATAAAGGTAAGAGAGGGCGATGGATATTTAGGCTGGCCTGAATATGCGCCTTTTGATGTTATAATGGTTACAGCTGCGCCTCCTGCAATCCCTGAAAAGCTAATTGAACAGCTCGCAGAAGGTGGTAGAATGGTCACCCCTGTAGGAGAGGCCGGCAATCAGGTTCTAAGGTTATTGATAAAGAAACAAGGTGATGTTGTAGAGGAGAACATAATACCTGTAAGATTTGTTCCAATGGTGCACGAGTAATGGTTAAAAATGTTATTTATATAATAGTCGCAGCAGTTTTCGTAGTGGCGTATTTTCGTTATTTCGAGCACAAGTCGCTGTATTTTCCTATGAAGGAGATAGAGTTTATGCCGAGCGACGTGGGGCTTTCTTACGAGGATGTCTATTTTAATACAGACGATGGCGTAAGGCTTAACGCCTGGTTGGTTCCGGCAGAGGATTCACGATTTACGCTTTTATTTTGTCACGGAAATGGCGGTAATATAAGTCACAGGATAGATAAGATAGAGATACTGAATAAATTAGGACTGGATATCTTTATCTTTGACTATCGCGGTTATGGTAAAAGCGAGGGCAGGCCGTCTGAAAAAGGATTTTATAGAGATATGGAGGCAGCGTACAACTATTTGATTTCAGAAAAAAATGTTTCACCTGAACGCATGATTTTGTATGGTGAGTCGCTTGGCGGCGCGGTCGCAATTGATCTGGCCGCTAAAAAAACCGCTAAGGCATTGATAACAGAATCTACCTTTAGCTGCACCAAGGATATGGTAAGAGTCTTGTTCCCGGTTTTCCCGACCTTTCTTATCTCATCCAACTTTGATTCAGCTACAAAGATAAAGAAGCTGACCATTCCAAAACTTATTATTCACAGCAAAAACGATGATATTGTTCCGTTCGAGCACTCCTTGAAGTTATTAAAGTTATCGCCAGAGCCAAAAAAACATGTTGTATTGATGGGCAATCATAATAGCGCTTTTCTCGACTCAAGGGATACATATGTTTCTGGCATTCGTGAGTTTTTAAGAGGCTTATGAAGCATAGAATTTCGTACGAAGTGGACCCGCACAATCGTCTTATTATTAAGAAAACCGGCGGTCGCTCGAACGTCAGGAAATTCCGCCAGGTCGTCTCTGGCCGTTTCAAAACGGACAATAAAAATAAACTTTACTACGAAGTTTATAAACCTCTGCCAGCTGATATTCCTCAAAAAATAAAGTTTTCCGGTAAATATTACCTGGACAGCAAACATAATCTTATATTTACTCTTGATAAATGGGCCAATCAATATGCGGGAAATCGACTCAGGCTAAAGACAGGGATTGCCCATGCCGGTTCAAGCGAAATAGTCTTACTCCTTAACTCCAGGACATCTAAAAAGAAAAGATCGATTTATCTGATGACGCTCCATGGCGCATGGCAGGCTGATAAAAATAATCGCCTTACATTCGGCGTGAAAAAAGAGAGCGATAAAAGCGACGATCTGACCTTGTTTAATGCCTGGAAAATAGGCAAAAACAGCGAGATAACCTATAGCCAGGGGAAGAATTACGATGTCGTTGGATTAAAAGGCTTTTGGGATATTAGAAAGAAACGCCGACTTAGTTATATACTGGACAAAAAGATCGGGTCAGCACTTGATTTTAAGGCTACGCTTGGCAGGATAATCCCAAAAAAGAAAAAGACATACGTAAAGTTTGATGTAACCATAGATATATCAAAGAAGAAAAGGGTACGGAGGAATGTTGGTTTTTCAGGCACCTGGAAATTAAGCAGAGACAAAAATATTTTATTGGAAATTTCTCCTGGCAAAAGAAAGACTTTGGCATTAAAATTAACAAAGAGCATACTGGACAGCAAAGGACGCGCTTATATAGAGTCTTTTGTCAGAAACAGGGAAAGGTACCTGGGGGCAGGCATAGGTTTCGGATGGTAAGGTGGGGTGGATGATATGTATAGTCTGAGTGAAAATTTTATCAGGGCAACAGAACGGTTTCAGGATAAGGTTTCGCTCGAGCGAGGGTCAGAGAGAATTACTTACGGGCAGGTGGGTGAAAAAGTAAGGAAACTCGCTTATTTTATGTCGTCCCTTGGCATTAAAAGAAACGACAGGGTCGCGATTATACTTGAAAACAGGCCGGAGTGGGCTGAGATATTTTTTGCATTGGCTTATATAGGCGCGGTTGCTGTCCCGCTGGATCCAAAGATGTCGCAAAAGGATGTGAAAAACATAATCTCTGATTCTGGCGCCAGGCATGGTTTTAGCTCTAAAGAAACCCATAAGACAGTAGAACCCCTTAAAAACGAGATTGCATTTACCACACTTGAAGAGATTAAATGCGAGACACTTCCGCCAGAGAGCTTTAAAAGAGCGCCAATGCAGCCAGATGACCTGATGGTGATATTGTATACCTCTGGCACCACTGACCTGCCAAAGGGCGTTATGCTGACGCATAAAAATCTATGTTCAAATTATAATTCCTTAAGGCAGATGGGTATTTTTTCGCGCAAGGATGTGATTTTATCCATTCTCCCGCTTTACCATTCCTATGCCCTGATGACCACGTTTATCGCGCCGTTTTTCTCAGGCTCAAGACTTGTCTACGTACCTAGCGATTGGCCGGAGAGGCTGGGCGACTATATAAAGGAAGTAGAGCCGACTGTATTTCTTGGCGTGCCGCAGTTGTATAATATGATGCATAGCCGCATGACGAAAAAACTTGATAGCGTGGAGGGTTTTGCCAAGGTATATATAAAATTAGCGACGGGTCTTGGCCTTGCAAGGCTCATGCTCCCTGCGATAAGGAATGCATTCGGTAAAAGGATCCGGTTTTTTGTAAGCGGCGGCGCAAAGCTTGACACGAATGTGGCAAGGGACTTTTTTAAACTCGGCTTCAAGATATTCGAGGGGTATGGCCTGACAGAGACCTCTCCTGTCGCGAGCATGAATCCAATAAAAAGGCCAAAGATCGGCTCAATAGGAAGGCCTGTCCCTGATGTAAAGATGAAGGTTATGAATAAAGATCCTGACGGTGTCGGAGAGATCGCGATCCAGGGACCTAATGTCATGAAAGGCTACTACAAAAACGAGGCAAAGACTAAAGAGGTGCTCAAGAATGACTGGTTTTTTTCAGGCGACCTGGGGTACGAGGACAAGGACGGGTATTTTTATATCACAGGCAGGTCCAAGGAGATGATAGTATTGAGCTCGGGGAAGAATATCTATCCCGAAGAGATCGAAAAACATTATTCCGCCACCCCCTACATAAAGGAGATGTGCGTTTTAAGTGTTTTAAAGGAAAAAGGAAAAGGTAAATTAGAATACCTGCACGCGATTATCGTGCCAGACCTTGAGTTCTTCAAAGAGCGCGGCGAGATGAACGTAAGAAAGGTGATAAAGAGCGCTATTGATAATCTATCAAAGGATATACCGCCTTATAGGCACATTATGGGATTCACTGTGACGCAGGAGCCGTTGGCGCGCACAGTATTGGGAAAACTAAAAAGATACGAGATCCAAAAGAAATTCATGCCTGTTATTTTAGAAGATAGGCGCGAGGAAGAAGCGCTTAGCCCGGAGGATGAGGCGTTGCTTGGATCTGATACAGGCAAAAGGCTCGTCGCGTGTTTGAAAGATGCGCTCGACATAAAAAGTCCTTTACGACTTAATGACAGTATAGAGCTGGATCTGGGCGTGGATTCGCTTGCCAGGGTAGAGCTGGTTTTGGCGATAGAGAAATGTTTTGATATAGATATAACAGATGAGATGATAGCGAGCGGGATTTTTACTGTGAAGGATATGCTTTTGAGGATCGAGAAGGCGCTTGGTAAAAAAGCTCTGGGCTCTGGGCTTCCCTCGACTTCGCTCGGGACAGGCGTGGCTCAGAAAGAAGAAAAAGCTATTCATTGGTCTGAGATCTTACAGCAACCATTGCCAGAAGAATTTCAGAAAAAGATATTATTGCAGCCGAATTGGATAGATTACGTGTTTACATTTTCGATCAAGGGTTTTATCTGGTTGTTCTTCAGGATTTTTTACAGGTTAAAGGTAGATGGCGCGGATAAGCTACCCAAAAAAGGACCGTATGTATTGTGCGTAAATCATACGAGTTTCCTGGATGGTTTTATTGTTTGCGCAGGGGTTGGGTTCAGGACAGAGCTGGATCTATTTTTTATTGCTTTCAGAAGGTATTTTGTGGTTCCGATCGTGAGGAATCTCGTGCGGCGGGCAAGGATCATCCCGATAGACGCCACGCAGATCATAGAAGCGATGCAGGGTTCTTATTTTATTTTAAAGCATAACAAGGCGCTCTGTATATTTCCCGAGGGCGAGCGCTCTATAGACGGTGAGGTAAAGGAATTCAAGAAGGGCATAGGTATAATCGCAAAGGAACTAGACGTGCCATTAGTACCTGTATATATTAAAGGTGCATTTGAGGCATGGCCAAGGACAGAGAAGTATCCAAAACTACACCCTGTTGAGATAAGATTCGGAGAGCCTGTTTCTTCTGACGCGCTTTTAGAGCAGGGCAAGTCTTTGGGGGTGAAGGACGACGACGAGGCAATATCGACGGCTATCAGAGAGGAGGTAGGTAAGCTAAGATGAGACTATTTAATGGTTTAAATTTTCGCATACTTATATTAAGCGTATGGATGCTGTTCTTAGAGCTGTTTCTTATTCGTTGGATCTCCGCAGAGATCCCGATATTTGCCTATGTCAGTAATCTTGTCCTCCTGGCCTGTTTTATAGGAATAGGAGCAGGCTGCTACTTTTCCAACAAGAAGAGCAGTATATGGTTAAGTTTTTTGATGCTGACCGTTATCGCTCTCGCTGTTAAATCTATCCCTTTCAAAATAATTACAGACCTTTTGGGAGGATTTGGCGATTCTTTAATTTGGCATAATGCATTGGCGCCTCGCAACTTTATTCCAGTCCTGCAAGGCATTTCTCTTACGCTATTAATGTTTGGCATGGTTGCCTTGACGTTTTTTCCTTTAGGCCAGCTTTTAGCTAAGATGTTAGCTTCTCATAATAAGATAATTATCGCCTACTCAATAAATATTGCGGGAAGCGTTATTGGCATATGGTTATTTAGTCTGCTTTCATTTATTTATACGACACCGCTAATCTGGCTCGCGCTTTCAATGCTGTGCGGCTTGTTTTTTATAGAAAAAAAACCTGCAGGTATCCTTCTTTTTTTACTTCTTATTGTATCTTCCTTTGTAATAATCAGCATTCCTGCCAATTCCGCGTCGCTTACCTTATGGACCCCATATCAAAAATTGGATGTTTATAATATCCGCCATGGTAACGTTGATATCGGCTATAGAGTGGATGTTAATAATGCTAATTATATGGAGCTTCTCAATATTTCTCCGGATTTTATTAATTCTAACTTGGGACTATTTGGTTCCAATATAAGCGATGCCGTTAGATTCGGTCAGTATGACATCCCTTATATGTTTAAAGAAAAGATAGAAGATGTCCTTATAGTCGGAGCCGGAGCCGGTAATGACGCGGCAGGAGCGTTAAGGAACGGCATAAAAAACATAGACGCTGTAGAGATAGACCCGGGGATATACAGATTAGGGTCAATGCTTCATCCCGAGCATCCTTACGAGGGTGGCAGGGTAAATATGTATATAGACGATGCCCGTTCATTTTTTAAAAAGGCTAAAAAAAAGTATGACATAGTAAGCTTCGGCTTATTGGATTCCCATGCCCTTTCCTCAAGCTACAACAATATCCGCCCGGACCATTATATCTATACGATTGAAAGTTTTAAAGAGGCAAAAGACCTTCTTAAAGACGACGGAATAATGACAGTCGCGTTCGCCGCCACAAGGCACTGGATCGCGATAAGGCTGCGCGACGTCATTAAAGAGGTATTTGGCGAGGACCCTGTTTATTTTGTAATAAGACCTTACGGGAATGTCGCATTCAATAGAGGCTGGGTAATGTATGTTATTGCCAATGATATGTCTGCGCTCAAAGAAAAAATTAAGACCCACAGTGAATTAAGCGATTACATCAAAAACAACAGCATAGATTTTGTAGGCGAAAAGGTCAAGCTGACGACCGATGATTGGCCTTATCTTTATGTAAAGGAACCGGTTATCCCCATAATGCACCTGTGTATTATCGCAAGTCTTTTAATCTTACTCGCTATATCAGGCATGGGGTTATTCTCCAGCGGTGAACATTTAAATCTGCACTTTTTATTTTTGGGAGCTGGGTTTTTGCTGCTTGAGTTTCAGAATATCAGCAAGGCCTCTTTACTTTTCGGTTCCACATGGCTGGTAAATGCCTATATGATCAGCGCTATATTGGTGCTTATCCTGCTTGCTAATTTTGTCACACATTACTTTAAGATCAAAAATATAAAACCTTTTTACTATTTACTCTGGATATCCATACTTATCATATATTTGATCCCGCTGAGCAACCTTAATATCTATAATTATTATGTTAAAGGCACACTGGTTGCTATATTTCTAAATATCCCTATATTTTTTGCCGGTGTGATATTTATAACTTCTTTCAGGGATTGTCAGCGCAAGGATATAGCCTTAGGGTCAAATCTTTTAGGGGCTGGTATCGGAGGTCTTTTAGAGTCCGTTTCTTTTATATACGGGATCAGAAGTTTACTGCTTCTGGTTTTATGTTTTTACGCGTTTTCATATATTTTCAGGGCAAGGATATCCGTAAAGGCGGGGAGGGGATGATGGGCAAGGTAAAGGTTGGGAAGGCGACAAAGGAAGAGCTGCAGAAATTAGGGGTAGAGAACTGGCCGACATGGGAAAGCGGCGTGAAAAAGTTTGATTGGGAATACAGTGATGACGAGACATTTTATGTGCTCGAAGGCAAAGTAAATGTTAAGACTACGGATGGCGAAGAAGTTAATTTTGGCAAAGGCGACCTCGTGACGTTTCCAAAAGGCGTAAAATGCACATGGGATGTAAAAGAAAAAATAAGAAAGCATTATAGATTTGGATAAAGATAGGCCAAGGGAAGATTTTGATATGGGGAGTAAGGCATATTTTGCAATGGGGCTGCATTTTCATCAGCCAGTAGGGAATTTTGACGAGATTCTCGAGCGGGCCTACAGGGATTGCTATAACCCATTCATAGAAACTCTCTCCCAGCATCCTGATATAAAGATGTCTCTGCATTTTTCAGGCAATATTTTGGATTTTTTTGAAGAGAGATATCCTAGATACCTGGACAAAGTAAAAGCATTAGTCGATCGCGGCCAGGTAGAGATTATGGGGGGAGGCTATTACGAACCGATTTTTCAGGCAATACCTGCCTTGGATAGAGTAGGCCAGATAAACATGCTTTCAGATTATTCTGAAAAGCGATTTTCCATGAGGCCAGCGGGCATGTGGATGCCTGAAAGGGTCTGGTCACCTGATCTGGTAGAGGAATTTGCAAGCTGTGGCATAAAATATTCCATATTAGACGATAATCACCTTATCAAGGCAGGATTAACCAAGGATGATTTGTACGGATATTTTACAACAGGCAATAAAGATAATAAAATAGCAATATTCCCATCAGACAAAAATCTTCGCTACATGATGCCTTTTAAACAGCCGCGCGCCACAATAGACTATTTTAGAAAGGTATGCAAGACCGTGAAGGAGCCGCTCTTCACATACGGGGACGACGGAGAGAAATTCGGCGAGTGGCCGTGGACGCACGACTGGGTCTATAAAAAGGGGTGGCTGAATAATTTTTTCAAGGAATTGTCAAAGAATAAATACTGGCTCAAGACTGTCACATTTTCCGAATACCTTAAAATGCGCCATCCCTTAAAGGAGATATTTATCCCGGAGTCTTCATATGAGGAGATGCTAAAATGGTCAGGCGGTTCGTGGATGAATTTTCTCTCCAGGTATCCTGAATCAAACCAGATGCGCAACAGGATGAAGTCTGTAAGCGACAGGCTAAGCAGGCTAAACGGCGATCCCAGGATAGAAGCGGCAAAAAAGGAGCTATACAAGGGCCAGACAAATTGTTCTTACTGGCATGGTGTCTTCGGCGGCATCTACCTGCATCACCTGAGGAGCGCTGTGTATAAACACCTCATAAACGCGGACAGGATAATAGATGAGATTGAACATAATGCTGAGACGCATATCAGGAAGATTGATTTTTATGGCGAAAAGACGCCCGCGCTCATTGCTGAAAACAAGGATTTTTTCATATCAGTAGATCCTGCAAAAGGGGGCATTGTAAGAGAATTAGACTATAAGAAAAAATCCGCGAATCTCATAAATACGCTTGCCAGGCGCAATGAATCGTATCACAGTAAGATACTTGATAAAATAGCTAATAGGACCACTGGGCCGATCGAGATCTTTGACGCCATTAAAAAAATGGACACTCGTATCAAAGGCGGTATTTTCTATGATAAACATATCCGCGCCTGCCTGCTAGACCATTTTATAGATAAGGACCTGGACAGGGCTGATTTTGAAAATTGCAATTATATTGATTTAGGGGATTTCGCGTCTTCAGCCTACGTTGATAAAATAGAAGACGAGAAAATAATATTATCGCGTGATGGTAAAGTCGGGGCCAAACCGCTGCTGCTTACCAAAGAATTGCGTATTTCCTCAGATACAGAGGTCGAAATAAAGTATTCTTTAAAAAACAAAAGCATTTCTGAGATAGATGCCTTTTTCGGTATAGAATTTAACATAAGCCTGCCCTATGCAAACTCTGACCAGTATAGTTATGTCACTGATAAAAGAGCATTGGGCAGCTTAAACGAACGCGGCTCGATCTCAGCCACAAATTCCTTTTCAATCAAGGATTCTCATGCCGAACTAGGCACAGGCCTTATCTTTTCCAAAATCCCTGACAGGGCCTGGTATTTCCCTGTAAATACCGTATCCCAGTCAGAGTGTGCCTACAACCTCACATTCCAGTCATCGTGCATATTCCCAATATGGCACGTCCAGCTTGAGCCCAAAGAAGAGTTTAGCTTCACCATAACCTGGGCAATGCTCTAATCTGAAAAACTCTGATAGCCAAAGCTAAAATATGACTGACAGTCATTATTTTATGTCTACCAGTCTATTCACTCCTTAACCAAGCAATCATATAATAAAGGATAGCCATATGAATCTACAGAAAATCAGGTCTATATTGCCCAATAGAGTAAGAACCTTTCGGAATGCCAGAGGTTTGACGCAGGAACATCTGGCAGAGGCAGTCGATATTCACGCAACCTACATAAGCAGGATAGAAAGCGGCAAAAAACTTCCCACCTTAACTATAATTTGCAAAATAGCAGATGCGCTCGGAGTGGAGGCCTATGAACTCTTGGTGGACGAGAGGAAAGTCAATTCTTCTGATTACAAAAAGAAGAGATTGATAGGTATTTTAAACGAAAGCAAGCCTGACGATATTGATACATATTCTAAGCTGCTCAAGGTATTGCGCGGAAAGCGTAAATAATAACAACAAAGACCCCAAGTTGACAATTTTGACATTGTCAAAATTGTCAACTTGGGGCGGGTGGGATGATTAGAGTAGGGTTGTATATAATTCTACTTGGGGTAGTTGTTTCAGGTTGCGCTCAGGTTGGCGATGGGGCGCGTATTGTAAAGATTGTAGATTTTGAGATTTCGCCGGATGAGGACAAAGTTGCTTTTAGCGCGCTAACGCCAGTAGGAAATACTGACATCTGGGTAGTAGATATAGACGGCAGTAATTTAAAGAAACTCACCTTTAAAGACCGCTCACCATCAAATCATATCGCAAGATTTTTCAAGAAACATAAGTGGAGAAATTTTTTCAGGGTAGATATGCATTCACCTGGCTGGACAAAAGACAGAAGGATTGCATTTTGTGAAGAAATTACAAAGCATCACACACGCGGAATAAATACGGTAGCTATAAGGCGATTAACTATTAGGCCCGATGGAAGCGATAAAAAGATAAAGACAGACAAAGATAAAATCACACAAAGAAGACCATTCGATCCAATCAATAGACCTGAAGTATCCGATTATTCAAAAAAGCATGAAACGAAAATTTTCCTCAGGGATAATACCCTCTGGGTTTTGAAAAACGGAGAAACCAACCCTAAAAAATTAATTCCGTAGTTATTTACCCCCTCACCCTAACCCTCTCCCCAAGAGGGAGAGGGTAATAAGTTATATTTTTATGAAGCCAATTCTTTCTTTAATAGCGGCATTGTCTCTATTTTTCTCTGCAGCTTCTTTGTTTGCAGAGAATAGTGGGGCAAAATTTGTAACCATTGATAGCACGAAAGGCGCAAAGATAAATGTATATATACATGAAAGCGCTGCACCCAAGACAAAAGAAAAACCTGTATTATTAGTCCATGGCTTTAACTCAAATGGAAAAGTCTGGCATGAAGGAGAAAATAATTATACAGCAGAACTGACTGAAAATGGTTACGACGTGATCGTTGTGGATATGCGCGGCAATCCCGTTGATACTGATAACGACCATATAGTAGATGAGCCAGCTGTAGGAGATTCCTGGGGTTATGGCACAAAAGATTTAGGCGATGATGTCGGGAGCGCATTGAAGTATGGCATAGACTACTTAAACAAAAACCTCCCAGACCGAAATTATGAAAAAGCAGATGTTGTAACCCACTCCACAGGCGCGCTTGCAGTAACATCGTATTCGCAATCCTATGGACTCATCCCGTATAGAAACAATATTGACACGATAATAGAGCTTGCGCCGCCCAATAATGGATCCACCAGCCTGATAGCCAACATAAAAGAGACG
>JAHIPS010000070.1 GCA_018902915.1 Candidatus Omnitrophota bacterium
CGCCAGTTTGAGAAGAAACTGAACGGTAAGTTTATTTTTATTAAGGGTAACCATGACCGGAACAACAGTCTAAGAACGATCATCACGAAGATGTATCTCCATTATGGGGCAAAGGATATCTGTATGACGCACAGGCCGGAGAACGCTGATCCCGATGTGCCGCTTAATTTCTGCGGCCATGTCCATCAGCATTATAAGATAAAGCGGCTGAATGAGAATTCCTTGATTGTAAATCTATCCGTTGAAGTCTGGAATTATTATCCGGTTTCATTTAAAGAGATCACCTCCGCTGTTTCAACGTTTTTGAAAGAAGAGAAGAAAGCAAAGCCTGAGCCAATTGGGCAGTAAAGGGGCGAGGGGTGTCAAAACCTGATAATAAGTCATAGAACGGGTAAATAGGGTAAATAGGGACGTCCCCAAAAATCGCACAATGGTCCTTCGATTGCTCCTGTTTGTCGCAATCTCAGGATCAAATTCGCCTTCGGCGAATTTGGTGCGGAAGGTGGGATGAAATACGTAAAATCCCCGATTTCCTCATAAATTCTCTAACCCCTGAAAACATCAACGTTTAATTACCTTCAGTTACGTCAAGTTACCTCCAATTAAATAGCCATTTTGGACCAAATTTCGACACTTTGCGTGCCAAAAGCGTGCCAAGGGTTATCCCTCTGGATAATGTAGTATATCTTGTACGCTTTCAGTGTCATTCCCGTGCAAACGGGAATCCAGATTCCTGCTTTCGTAGGAATGACATTAATTTGTTTCTGAATTGTATTGACAAAACACAGTCTTTATATAATAATATGTAAGGAATAAGAAGGTACCTAGTGTGTTTATAATAGCTTTAACTCGATTAGAGTTATTAACGTGGTAGGTGTAAAACTAAGCGCTGTAGTACAGAGCAAGGTAAAAATATAGGGAATGATAAAAATCATTCTCTATTTTTTATAGAGTAGACAAAGCTTTCCATGCAATCCCCTTAATAATTTCTTTTAAGGAGATTTCCCCTATTTTTACCTAGATAAATCTATATTATTTTAACAAACTTTAAAGACATACCCTGTCTAAAAGGAGGTGGGATATAATTATGTGGAATTCAATTTTGGAACAAACAGGTAAAACATTTTTCCTTCAGATTTATAGCCTTGCAATCAATCTTTTTCTTATTATCATCGTACTTCTTGTAGGTTTTATTTTTTCCTCTTTGACCAAGGCATTGGTTGTAAGCTTTTTGAGAACATTGGGGTTGGATAGATTTTCTTCTCGCTTGGGAGTAGTAGGAATGCTAGAGAGAGGAGGAGTAAGGCATTCAGTATCAGAATTAATAAGTATAATTTTTTACTGGATTGGAATCCTTGTAAGCTTAATTATTGCGCTTAGTATTGTTGGACTTACGATTGTTGCCGAGTCATTGAACAAGATCACCCTTTATTTGCCAAATGTAATTGTCGCGATATTTGTTTTGATTTTAGGGATGTTTATTTCAAATGCGATTAAAAATACAGTAAAAACCTTAGCTGTAAACTCCGGTATTAAGCAAGGTCATGTTTTAGGGAAGATTGCCGAGACAGTAATAATTATTTTTACAGCACTTATTGCATTGAAGCAATTAAAGATCCATGCAGAAGTTATAGAGGTGGCTATAGCTATTTTGTTGGCATCTGCAGGCCTTGCTTTTGCGCTTGCCTTTGGTCTTGGGTGTTCAGAGATAGCGGGTAAGAGTATTTATGAGAAGATCGAGGAGATCAAAAAAGATAAAAATTACAAAGAAAGGAGGTGAGCAAAATGGCTAAGTATTTAAAGATCTTGCTTTTTTCATTATTTGTGGCAGGAATTTACGGGCTAAATATATCTCCAGCATTGTCTCAGGAAGAAGGAGTTGTGCTTGTAAATGAGGCCTCAGGAGAGATCAGTTCAATCGACAGGGAGAACTCTATGTTGATCGTCAAGCAGCTTAAAGATGGCCAGTATGAAGGTACGGCTATTTATGTTGATAAGACGACAACAATAGAAAAAGAGTATAAGACGGTTGATTTCACTAAGCTCGTTGTTGGAGATAAAGCCGAAGTAGAGTATACCACAGATGATGAAGGCAATAACATTGCTACCTATATCTGGATAGAAAGTAAAGAATAGTTGGGAA
>JAHIPS010000071.1 GCA_018902915.1 Candidatus Omnitrophota bacterium
GAATACAGCCTTCCCGAGGCAGTATTGCGTTTTAAGCAGGGTTTTGGCCGGCTCATCAGGAGCCGAAAGGACACAGGCATCATCGCCATCCTCGACAGCCGCATAATCAACAGATCCTATGGCCGCCAGTTCCTCAACTCTATCCCCAAGTGCGAAATAATCCTCGACAAATAACAAGAAAAATACTTGACACTTTAGTCCAGGACTAAAGTGTCAAGCATTCCAAGCAGAAAAATGCTTGACGGAATAGAGGGGGCGTGGTATAATTATAATGATTATAAAAGTTTAAAATTTCTCTTAAAGCGCTAAAAATAGGAGCGATATGAAAAATCTATTTTTTTTAGCAGTATTTGTAAGCGTTATCGTTCTGCCTCAGACAGGCCATGCCGCAGAAGATAGATCTTTCTGGCAGAAGCGGCAGAAGAGCATAGTAGAAACTCAAACACCCACCAGCACGACATCCGGATTAGCGCTTGACCCCCAGGCAATCGAAATCCCTGAACAATATGGCACCATAATAGAGACCCACCGCGGCACAAACAATAAACTGATCGTCCACATCCAGGATGCGCACGCGAATTACGAAGGCCGAATAAATTCCGCAAAGATCATAGAATCCCTCATAGAAGATTATGATTTGGGTCTAATATTAGGCGAAGGCCACCTAAACGATACGGATTATAAATTTTTAAGAGATAGGGCTGATACCCTGACCATGGAGGAGAGGAGAGAGGTCGCGGATGGCCTTGTGAGGGACGGTTATTTTACGAGTGTAAATTACCTTGACCTGGCTACTGATCACCCGACAAAGGTAAGGGGCATAGAGGAAAGGGGTCTTTATGAGTCTCATCGCGATTCATTGTGGGATATAGATAAATTCAAAGATCCGGCAGGCGAGTATGTGGATAAATTAATCGTTGCCTCGGATCTTCTAAAGGCATCCATCTACAATAAAGATCTGATCGAGCTGGATGGCAAAAAGCAGGCATATGATAACGAAGATATAGACCTGCTCGAGTATTATGAATTTCTCTATGACAATGCAGGGGGGCAGGGAGTTCCTTTATATACCTTCCCGAATTTCCAGAATCTGATTAAGGCAAGCGAACTCGAGAAGAAGATTGATTTAGTAAAGGTCAGGGATGGCAGCGCATCAGACGAAGAGATGGAACTATACAATGAATATACAGAGGTAACCAAAGATTTAAACATAAACGCGTTATTCAGGGAAGAACCGATGCTCGAGGACGTACTGCAGGATATTTTAGCTACAAATTCTGACCAGAAAAAGCTGCTAAAGGTAGCCAATGCCCTGTCTATAATGAAAAATCTTCTCAGGATAAAGGTAGTGCCCGAGGAATATAAGTATTTCACGGATAATAGCGACGATTTCAATCCCGAGTTCTGGATAGATTTCCTGCGGGAAAAATCTCAGGAGATGGGCCTTTCACTGGATATCCCGGCCAGCCATTATATCATCAGCGACAATCTTCAAAGGATTGAAAAATTTTATGGCCTGGCTGCTGAAAGAGACAGGGTATTTGTGAAGAAGACCAATGAGCACATGAAGAATGAAAGTGCTGACTTGGCCGTGCTCATCGCGGGCGGCTTCCATACCCCTGCACTGACCAGATTGCTAGCCGACAGCGGCTATTCTTATATAGTAATAAGCCCAAAGGTCACGACCGAAACAGACGAAGGGCTTTATCGCTGGGCATTGAAGACAAAAAGAAGTTTGACGGATTAAACAAAGGAGGATGAAATGAAGAGAATATTATCAATCGTCACAGCCCTGATGCTTTTAGGTGTATTTTTGATAGCCGACGCGGGCTACGCAATAAAGACCGTAGACAAGCTGGCTGATGAAGGAAGCGAAACGCCTGTAGTCACAGAAGCGGCCACGAAACGCGTAGACGAGGCAAAATCCAAAAAAGAAGACGATGAATTTGAAGGAGGGCCTAAGGGAGGCGTAGTCACTGTCCAGATGTTAGCCATAAGCTTGAACCAGATTCAGACATCTTTAGAAAAAGGCGAAAAAATCAACCCTACGCTATTAAGCGGCGTAAGTCAAGATCTTTCCACTTTGGCAAAGACATCACCAACCGTAAAGGATTTTCAGAAAGGCGTGCTAGACTTTCTTAGAGAACAGGGCATAACTGATGCAACACTTGATCTCTTCTTCAATACAAAACTTGCAACTTTAGCTGAGAACAATATTATACCCTTGGCAGCAACCAGGGTATTGGATGAAGGAAGTTTTAATGAAGAACATATGAAGCAGGTAGAAAATATTCTCAAAGCCCCAAAGGGAAGAATAGTTGTGTTTGTAGTTAATGCGGATGGGCAAGCCGATGATATAATTGAACGTTTTGCGCAACAGGGGATTTCTTTAAAAGATTATATTGGAGCAAACCTAGACTTTGTTAAGCTGGCAGGCATTAATGTCAATTATTCAGTTTTTGAAGCCCTTTTTGATCAGTACGGCAAAAACATAGCTGACTGTACATTAGACAAGGCGCAAGACAATGCAATTAAGGCAGCCTTGAGAAAAGGATAATCTTAGCAGACGTCCTATTTAGGTACACCCTACAACCCCATCCGCCTTTAACGCGGATGGGGTCTTCTTTTGCCCATTGCCCCTTAATCTTAGCAGACGTCCTATTTAGGTACACCCTACGAACCCCGTCCGCCTTAGGCGGACGGGGTTTTTTGCCTATTGGTATTGACACCTACCTTTTTTTACTATATAATTTATAAGCTATATAGGAGACAGATATGTTACCTGATAAAAAAGGCAGGTTTAATGGGTTTGGCGGCAAGTTTGTGCCTGAGACGCTCATGGTGGCGCTTGAGGAGCTGGAGAGGGAATACAAAAAGGCCCTCAAGGATGCCAGATTCAAGAGGGAATTAGGTGAGTTGCTGGAGGTCTATGCTGGCAGGCCGACTCCGCTTTATTTTGCCAAAAATCTTTCAAAGAAAACAGGCGTAAAGATCTATTTAAAGCGCGAAGATCTACTGCACACAGGCGCCCACAAGATCAACAACACGCTTGGCCAGGCGCTTTTAGCAGTCAGGATGGGCAAGTCGCGGATAATCGCAGAGACAGGCGCTGGCCAGCACGGAGTCGCCACTGCCACTGTAGCAGCTGTATTTGGCCTCCCGTGCGATGTGTACATGGGCATTGAGGATATCGAGCGCCAGGCACTCAATGTATTTAAAATGAAATTACTTGGCGCAAGAGTCATCCCTGTTTATTCAGGCTCGAAGACCCTGAAAGACGCTACGAACGAGGCAATAAGGGACTGGGTCACAAATGTCCGCACCACACACTATATCATCGGCTCTGTAGTAGGCCCGCATCCGTATCCTGCAATGGTCAGGGATTTTCAGACCGTGATCGGCAAGGAGACCAAAAAACAGATCCTGCGCTACGAGAAGCGGCTTCCGGATTATCTGGTCGCATGCGTTGGCGGCGGCTCAAATTCAATAGGCCTGTTCCACCCATTTTTTAAATCAAAGGTAAAATTTATCGGCGTAGAGGCAGGCGGCCTTGGCCTGGCCAGCGGCAAACACGGCGCTGCGCTTTGTAAAGGCGAGTCAGGGATCCTGCACGGAA